>CAYRLT010000104.1:0-3458 GCA_964425095.1 uncultured Luteolibacter sp. | reverse complement strand
CGCCGCCGATGTTGGAGAGGGTGAAAGACACTTTGTCATTTTTTAAAATAACAAGTTCCTCTTCGGTCGGCGGTGGTGGTGGCTCGACGGTGAGTTGGGCGGTGCTCTGGCCGGTGACTTCCTGCACGACGGCAGTGGTTTTTTTCAGCGATTCCTCGCGGTCGCGGGCGGCGGCCTGTGCCTTTTGGTTTTGGCCGGAAAAATAAAGATTGGCGGCGAGCAGGGCGCCGCATAAGCCAAGGATGGCCCAGGTTTTACGATCGTACATAAGGGTGGTGGAAAATGTTAGGAATGGGGTGGATTGCCGTGGCAGGAGCAGGAATGAGACCGGGACTTCGGATCACTGCCCGGCGGGACGGGGTCATAACCACTGCCCCCCCATGGATGACAGCGGAAAATCCGGCAAATTCCAATCCACGAGCCGCGAAACGGTCCGTGGAGCTCGACGGCTTGCAGAAAATAGTGCGAACAAGTTGGGGAATACCGGCAACCCATTCCCGGGCCACAGACCACTTTGAGCATCGGATTGAGGATCCGCTGGTAGAAGCGGATCGCGATTCGGATGACGGCGCTGAGGATGCGTGAGGTCACGATTTTTCTTCAGGGCGAGGAAATAGGCCGAGGCGGCGGGCTTGGCGGAGCCAGTCGGCTTCGAGTTCGTCGAAGGTGGCATGTGAGGCGCCGGGGCGGGCGATGGTGACAAGAAAGCGCCGGATTTCCGAGAATGCGGGGGCGTGGGATTGGACGAGTGAGCGGAACCGGCGGCGGAGCAGCACGCGATCGTGGGCTTTGCCGCTGCGTTTGGTGGTGATGAAGCCGGTGCGCAGGGTAGTGAGCGATGGATCGTGCAGGGTGCTTAAAATGACAAACCGGCCAGCTTTTGCCTGACCGGTCTTCTTGACCCGGGCGAAGTCCGCGCGGGTCGTCATGCTGCATTTCCGTGGGAGTCGCATGGCGGGGTTGCTGGGGGCACCCGTAGCGGCGAAGGCCCGGGAAATCAGGAGCCGTGTTGCGTCGTGTGACGCTTGAATTGAATTTCGACGCCCTTAGGAATGAGGCGTTTGCGGCCTTTTTGACGACGGCGACGAATAATTTCGCGTCCGGCTTTGGTGGCCATGCGGGCGCGGAAGCCAAATTGTTGTTTCCGGGTGCGCTTGGAGGGCTGATAGGTGCGTTTGCTCATGGCTTGGGCCTCAATAAAGGTTCGTAAATCCGTCCGCCGGGCGGCTCGGGGCGCGAACTCTAGGCACACGCGGCGGGTTGTCAATCCACCAGTGTGAGGAAATTTCAAAAAACTTTTGGAGCCGGAGGAACGATTGAAATCAGAGGAACTTGGACTGCGATTTATTCAGAAGACTTTAATCCGTTGCGTGATGACGGAACGGTTGGTGTAAATTGATTTTCAAATTCGTCGGGAAGTTTATCGTTCCCTGCTCTGTGACTCATATGGCCAAGCCGAAAAAGGAGCTCGCCGCCGCCCAACACGCCGCCAAAAAGCAGCGCAAACTGGATTTTATGATAGTCTTCGTAAAAGGCAAACAAGTCCGCGTCCGCCGTCCACGCACCATCGACGGCATGGCCCCGGAGGATTTCATCCGCCAAAACGCCGACCCATTCTGGCTGCGCCAGAATGGGTATTAGGCTCTTTTCAGCGCACGCGCTCCAGCAGCCATGGCAGGAGCGCATCGATTTGGATGCGCTCTTGTTCCATCGAATCGCGGTGGCGGATGGTGACTGTGCCTTTGAGGTCGTCGCCGTGTTCGCCGAGGGTGTCGAAGTCCACGGTCACGCAATATGGCGTGCCGATTTCGTCCTGACGGCGGTAGCGGCGACCGAGGGCACCTCCGTCGTCGTAGAAGACAGTCATCCATTTTTGCAGGGATTTCTGAATGTCTTTGGCGATTTGGACTTGCTCGTCATTCTTTTTGAGCATCGGGAAAATGCCGACTTTGATGGGCGCCATGGTGGGCTTGAAGTGCAGCACGGTGCGGATGTCTTCCTTGCCTTTCTCATCAGTGAGCGTTTCCTCGTCGAAGGCTTCGCAGATGAGCGCGAGGATGGTGCGGTCACAACCGGCGGACGGCTCGACGACGTGCGGGAGAAACCGCTGCTTGGTTTCCTCGTCGAAGTATTCGAGCGGTTTGCCGGCACCTTTTTGGTGCACGCCGAGGTCGTAGTCGGTGCGATAGGCGACGCCTTCGAGCTCTTGGATGCCGAAGGGGAATTCGTATTCGATGTCGTAGGTTTTTTTCGAGTAGAACGCGCGATCACCGTCCGGCACGTCGAGGACGTGGAGTTTTTCGCGTGGGATGCCGATTTCCTCGTAGAAACTGAGGCGGGCCTCGAGCCACTCATCGGTGAGGCGCATGCCGTCGTCCGGGTGGCAGAAATATTCGATTTCCATTTGCTCGAACTCGCGCGAGCGGAAGGTGAAATTACGCGGGTTGATTTCGTTGCGGAACGACTTGCCCATCTGGGCGATACCGAAGGGCAGCTTGATGCGGTTGGAATCGAGCACGTTCTTGTATTGGCAAAAAATCGACTGCGCGGTCTCCGGGCGGAGGTAGGCGATTTGTTCGCCGGTAGCCCCGAAGTTCGTTTGGAGCATCAGGTTGAACTGGCGCGGCTCGGTGAGTTCGCATTTTGGCGAAGCGCCGGGGCACACGCTGGGCTTTTCCTTGCACTGAGAGGTTTCCAGATTGTCCGCGCGAAAACGGCCCTTGCAGGTTTTGCAATCGACCATCGGGTCGCTGAATCCGCCGATGTGGCCAGACGACTGAAGCACTTGCTCCATCGTCAGGATCGCTCCGTCCATGCCGAGCACGTCGTCGCGTTCCTGCACGGTTTTGCGCCACCAGAAATCTTTGAGGTTGCGTTTGAGTTCCGCGCCGAGTGGGCCGTAATCCCAGCAACCGTTGAGGCCGCCGTAAAGTTCTCCAGCCTGGAAGATGAATCCGCGGCGTTTGCACAGCGAAACGATTTTTTCCATGCGGGCGGGATCGGTGACGTCTTTGTTGGCCATAAGAATGCTTGTTGGGGCGCGGATGGAAGCAGGCGCGAAGGCGCGGGGCAAGTCGGGATTGCTGGCTGGGAAGGCGCGTTGCGCAGATGAATTGCGGAGCACGCAAGATTCATTGCCTGACACACTGGCTTGACGGAGTGCCCGTAGGTTGCGGAAAATGCCGTTCATGGCATGGAAGATCGACGAAGCGGTGACTCATGGCGAAATCGACAATCGTGTCGAAGGCCAGACTTCAGGCAGGATTTGGCTGTGTGGACGTGCGGAGCCGTTGGTTCTCAATCTGATCGGTGATTGCTGGCGGGATCTCGCAGGAACACAACTGCGTTTCAAAAACCCGGAATCAAGCCCCATGCCGGATTCGGAAACCTTGGTTGCAGATCAAACGGGGATTGTCGGAGACATGACCGCATCGATCAAAAACAAGGTGGCGACGGTG
>CAYRLT010000103.1:0-2975 GCA_964425095.1 uncultured Luteolibacter sp. | reverse complement strand
GTTACCTCGTTATTGCACTGGCCGGAGGACAAACCGGGATCGGCAGTTCTGACGCCCCCTGAACGCCAACCCATGAACCAAAACCACACCATGAAAAACACAGAAATCGCATTCATCCTCGACCGCTCCGGCTCCATGCAGTCCATGACCAACGCTGCCATCTCCGGCTTCAACGAGTTCCTCAAAGCCCAGCAGGCCACTCTCGACGACCACGGCAAGCCGATCCCTGCCACGTTCACTTTGATCCTGTTCGACCACGAATACTTGGCCGTCCACAACCGGCAGGATATTCAGACCGCGCGCCCGCTGACCTTGGAAACCTATCAGCCCCGTGGAAACACCGCATTGCTGGATGCCATCGGTCGCACCATCGACTACATCGGCAATGAACTTGCCACCACACCGGAAGCCGAGCGGCCCGCCAAGGTGATCATCGCCATCCTCACCGACGGTGAGGAAAACTCCTCCCAGCTTTTCTCCATGGCGGACATCAACCAGCGCATCACCCATCAGACCGAGAAATACCAGTGGGAGTTCATGTTCCTCGGGGCCAATCAGGACGCCATTGCCACCGCCTCCCTCATGGGCATCCACGCACACCAAGCCGCCACTTTCGCTGCCGATGCAGACGACCTCCAGGCATGCAACCTCGTCTTCTCCAAACGAATCTCCACCGCACGCAAAGTCAGTTCGATGTGCAGCCTCAACGAGGAGGAAGCCGCCACCTTCAACGAATCCATGGAGGAAACCCTCCAAAAATCCCGGAAAGAAAAGAAATAAGGAAATCCACACTGCAATGCTTCGCCGCTAAATCTCCCAAGCCTCACGATGCGCATCCCGATTTCCACCTTATTCCCTGCGGCGATGACTTTCGGCTGTCCACCTAGCAGCAATTTCTCTTTGCTTCATTTGTTCAATCTCTCAGTTCTTGCCTCATGTGCCCGCCCGATCTACCCGAAACAACTCCCACGCCCCGCCGGAATCCGGTCGAGTCTGGCGATGGCTCGGGGCTTGATTCGGTCATCCAAGGTTTGACTCTTCAAGCATTTCAACTACGTTCCCAACATCGCCATGCACTTCACCCCGTCGAAGCCGCTCTACAATATCACCGTGCCTCAACCCAAGGCACCAGTGCGCCGTGCGACGCCACAATCAGTTTCGAGCAGGCCGAAAGTCACTACCGAGCAGGCTCTCAAGGGCTACGACTATCTGAAATCCCACAGTTCCCGCAGCAACTCCGCGAGCTAACCCGTCTCGGGACTGTTGACCGCTTCGGTCGAAAAACGCTCAGGAAATGGGCGATGGAGAACGGTCACGTGATTGACGAAGATGTCTTCCTCCAGCATTGGAAAGCACAGGGACAACGCGGCGGAGCCAACACCTACATTTCCCTCGCCCGCTTCGGGACCTGGGCGGCCATCAAACTCGCCGAAGTCGGTTATCCCACCCCACCCGACGACCCTCCACCCATCTACTGATTTTTGTCCGACCTTTAGACCTTTAGACCTTTAGACCTTTTCTCTCTCTTTCCCATGAGCCTCCGCATTCTCCACACCGCCGACAACCACATCGGCCTTTCTTTCAACCAATATGCGGAGGCGGCCCAGAAACGCCTGGTCGAGGAACGCTTCGCCTCGCTCGAACGCATGGTCGCCACCGCCAACGAGCGCAAGGCAGACTTCATCGTCGTTGCAGGCGATTTGTTCGACAAAACCAGCGTGACCAAGACCCAGATCGAGCGGGCGGTGAAAATCCTCGGGAAATTCGAAGGTGAGGCGGTCCTCGTGCTCGCCGGCAATCACGACTTCTGTGAGGGACCGGATAGCAAACTCTGGAAACAATTCCGCACCGTAGCGGACGGCACTTGCGTGCTTGCCCTAACCGAGCCGGCCACCAAGGAATTCGACATCAACGACCACAAGGTCCGTTTTTACGCCTGCCCTTGCCCTAGCAAACACGGCAAGGAGCACACCATCGGCTGGGTGGCGGGTGAGGAAAAGCAGGCCGACATGCTCCACGTCGGCATCGCCCACGGCAACGTCGAGGGCCTCGGTCTCGATGCTGACCAACGCTATTTCAACATGGCCGACAGCGACTTCCGCAACGCCGGCCTCCACACCTGGCTGCTAGGTCACATCCACGTTCCCGCCCCCGTGCCCGGCACCACTGGCAAGCAGCTCTACTTCATGCCCGGCATCCACACGCCGGACTCGGTGAAATGCAGTCACCCCGGTCACGCCTGGTGGATCGAGATGGACGCCGATGGCACCTGTCGCCACGAGCAACTCACCACAGGCGCGATCCGCTTCGTCCGGATGAACTTCAGCCTGCAGCACGCCAATGACATCCGCGAGTTGCAAGCCAAGTGCGAATCTCTGGACGCACCCAACACCATCCTCGACCTCCAACTCACCGGTCGCCTGCGTGAAGAGGAAATCGCCGAACTCAATGCCATGCTGGGCACCATCGGCCCGAAGTTCCTGAATTTTTCGCAGGACCGGGACATCGCCGCAGTGCTGGACGCCGCCGCCATCGCCAAACGATTCCCTGAAGGCACCCTGCCAAGCGCCCTCCTGCAAGCGCTTCTATCCGACGATGCACACCCCGGCGATGCTCACCTCGCCTTGGACATCATCGAAACTGTCTCGAAATCATGAACGATCTGATCCCATCACCCACGCCACCAGGCGGCGAATTCCTTTTTTACCTATCTGACGATGGTCGCATCCGGTTGCAAGTGCGACTGGAGGATGAATCCGTTTGGTTGACGCAAAAACTCATGGCGGAGCTTTTTCAGAAAGACGTGCGCACCGTCAATGAGCACATCCAGAACATCTTCGAGGAGGGGGAGCTGGCCGCGGATTCAGTTATCCGGAAATTCCGGATAACTGCCGCCGATGGGAAAAGCTACGACACGGCTCACTACAACCTCGATGTGATTATCTCGGTTGGATACCGGGTGAAATCGCAGCGGG
>CAYRLT010000102.1:0-5196 GCA_964425095.1 uncultured Luteolibacter sp. | reverse complement strand
TGGGAGAATGATGCCGAGTTTTACACCACAGGAGCGGTGGCCGCTCGATCGAATTGCATCATGGATAGCGGCAAGTTGATCGAAGCGGGAGTTGAGATGAGATCAGTTTCCAGTGCGCTACACCATGCCTTGGAGGCGTGGAGGATTGAATCATAATAATCACTTACATATCCGTATGAAGAACAGCACTTCTCGCAAGTTGGATCTGATCGTGGTTCTCGGCATGCACCGCAGCGGCACGAGCGCCATCACGCGGGGCCTACAAGTAATGGGTGTGGATTTGGGGCAAAATCTAATCAAACCTGGTTTTGATAATATTAAGGGATTCTGGGAGGATTTTGATGTCATTGAATTAAATCAAAAATTACTCAAGCAACTTGATTTAGACTATGACCATATTTCGTCAGTCACAGATACCCAAGTTCAGAATTTGTGCGAATCAGGTTTTTTGCTCCAAGCTTCAACTTTGATTCGCAAAAAAATTATTTCAGGTATTCCATATGGGATTAAAGATCCTCGGATTGCTAAATTAATACCCTTTTGGAAAAAAGTATTTGAGCACTGCGAAATCAAGGTGGGCTATGTCCTCGTGATTCGCAATCCCATCAGCGTGGCAAAATCATTACTAAGTCGTAACGGATTTGAATTTGAAAAAAGCTACCTGCTTTGGCTGGATCATACATTAAATGCTCTCCTTCATACAGAGAGTTGTAACAGAGTAATTGTAGATTTTGATCTATTTGTGGGGAATCCCGCCAAAGAGCTTAGTCGCATGGCCGATGCCTTCGATCTTTCCGTTAATGCCGAAGCCCTATCAGATTACACCTTAGATTTTTTGGACGAAAAGTTGAGGCATAGCATCAATCAACTTCATGACCTTACTATTGATGTTAGAATCTCCCCTTTGATTTATGATGTTTATAGCACTCTCAGATCTACCGCTGCGGATCGAGGATTGTCAATTGGTCATGATATACTGGCAGAATTTGAAAAAGGCCGAAGCGTTCTGCGTTCATCTATGGACTACATAGATCGACTTCTCAAAGCTATCAATGATTTGCACCAAGCGGTTGCGGAGCGAGACGGGCAGTTGATGACGCTGAACCAAGCGGTTGCGGATCGTGACGGGCAGTTGATGACGCTGAACCAAGCGGTTGCAGATCGAGACGGGCAATTAGCCACGCTGAACTATGCGGCGGTGGAGCGGGAACGGCAACTGGCGATGCTAGGTACTAGCGTGCATTCGGCTATTGAATGGCAGAAAAGATCAATCATCAAAAGAATCTTCCACAAATGGCGCCCCGCGAATACCGCTTGGAAGAAAGTCCCCTATTTCAAAAAATTGGAACGCTCTATTCGCAAGCGTATAGATAGAATATTAACACTAATCACCCCCCCTTTTTTATTTCCGGCCTCCACGCCGGCACCGCGGAGGCCGGCACCCCCGCTAGGCGAGTGCCAGCCGGGACTTGTTTCCGTGATCATCCCGATCCACGACCGCACGCACGAACTCAGCGAGGCGATCGAGTCAGTGCGGCGGCAGTCGTACACGAACTGGGAACTGATTCTGGTCACCGACGGTTCACCGCCGACAACGATGAAGGTGGTTGACGCCTACCGCGAAGACCCCCGCATCCGCATCTACTCATACCTCGACAAGTCTGGCACGGCCGTTCGCGGCCGCAACCGCGGCATCAAGGAGGCACGGGGGGAATATGTCGCTTTCCTCGACAGCGACGACATCGCGGCTCCCGATCGGCTGGCGATCTCGGTCCGCGAGATGGAGCGCGGCGGATACGACGTGGTCTACGGGGCGTGGACGGCAAAGATCGACGGTTCCCGACGGTTTAACGACCTGCAAGACGGGCAGTTCGTCACCAGTCCGCCATGCGACCTGCAGCTGCTTGAACGCATTTGCGTGCCCTGCCAGAGCACCGTCATGGTGCGGCGCCACGCGCTGCTCGATGTCGGCGGCCTCAAGCCGGAGATGCGCTACCGGGAGGATCACGAGCTCTGGATGCGGCTCGCCTACTTCGGCTGTCGCTTCGGGGCGATTTCCGAAAACCTCGTACATTTACGGCTTCACGCCGGCAACAACGAGCTCAACTTCAAGCACGACGACGGGCACTGGGAGCGGCAGGCTAGGGCGACCTACCGACGCAAGTCCCGGCTGATGCCTACGATCGCCTACCTGATTCCTGCAACCAGCATCTCCGGCGGCATAGCCGTGATTCTCGAGCACGTCAACCGGTTGCGCCGCGCCGGCTATGACGTCTTCATGATCAGCCAGGACAATAAGGATTCCATTTCCTGGTGGCCCGGCAACGAGGTGCCGATCATTCCGTTCGACACACCGCACCGCTACCTCCTCGAAGGCATCGACACGCTGGTGGCCACCGGCTGGACGACGGTACAGATGCTCGATCACTTCACGGCGGGACGGAAACTCTATTTCGTGCAGTCTGACGAACGCCGGTTCGACGACAGCCCGGAGTTCAAGCGGAAGGTCCACGAAACTTACCTCCGGCGCGATATCGAGTACGTAACGATGGCCGGGTGGATCTGCCGCTGGCTGAAGCATGAGTTCGGCCACAACTGCGACTATGTGCCGAACGGGATCGACGCGCACCGCTTACAGAGCGTGCAGCCACTAGAGCCGAAGGGCCGGAAGCTGCGGATCCTGCTGGAAGGGCCGATCGTCATCCCGTTCAAAGGCATGGCCGAGGCGGCTGCCGCCGTCGCCGACTGCGCCGACTGCGAGATCTGGATAGTGTCGTCGGCCGGGCGGCCGCTGCCGGGGTGGCGGTGCGACCGCTCTTTCGAAGCCGTGCCCCATGGCGAGATGGCCGCGATCTACGCCAGCTGCGACATCCTTCTAAAGATGTCCCAGGTGGAGAGCTTCAGCTACCCACCGCTGGAAATGATGGCTACCGGCGGCAGCGTGGTCGTGCACGAAGTGACTGGACTCGATGAATACGCCATCAACGAGGAGAACTGCCTGATCGTTTCCGACGTCGCGTCGGCGCGGAAGGCGATCCGTCGGCTCATCGACGATCCGGCCCTGCGGGCGCGGCTGGGGGCCGCCGGCCGCAGAACTGCCGATCGCATGGGCTGGGATCGGTCGCTGCCAAGCCTATTGCGCTCGGTTGGCGGCGCGGCGCCGGCAGCCCATCCTGTCTCGGGCAGCTTGAGTGAGTCTGACACATGATCATCTCAATGGAAAAAATCACATGCCTTTGCTCAGGGAACTGGTGATGCGGAAGAACTTCTACGAGCCGCACGCCTAGGAACTGATTGTCCAACTCTTGCGGGGGACGCTACAGGACGCTCCAGCTTCACGCACGCACACACAACAATCATAGCCTAACCAGTGTCCCGATTTTCGGGCTCAAGCTCAATCTTAGAAATCACCAAAAGAGCTCATATCGATTTCATATAATCTGCACAGTCTATGCCGTTCGATTGCAAGAAATCTACATAGTCCTTGGCGAGTTTTGCGCGGTTCATGTCAAACTGCTTTCCATCGAATACAAAAAGCCTTGAAATATCTTCATAGATCAATCCATTGGCGATACTATGCGCCTTTACATAAGGCACCATCATGGTTTGGCACAACTCCTCAGTCCTTGAGTCATGCGCAATGCATAAGGACGGAATGCCTGCCTGTATGCCAAGCATGACGCCATGGATACGCGTACCAATCACGAAATCAAACCTTCTGATGTATTCCAGCCATGCGGAGGCAGATAAAAAACTTAAAGCATGGATGTCCGACCAGTCGATAAATTCGGCATCCGTCAAATCTGGATGTATGTAATTACGAATGAAATTCCTTGTTTCTACCGGCAGCATGCAACATTCACCGCGGCCAATACTTACCATTTCGAGAGGGCTTTGGCAGATATAAGAACCATTTGTTTTGCTCACAATATTTGACAGCGATGACTCGATTGGCGCAAGGTGCGGCCATCCGGGGTGTCCTGCTGCTACAGCTATGCGTAGTTTACCTCTATTGCTCAAAAAACGATTTTCTATTCGAGCCCCGAGATTGTTTTGACGGTTGATAAATAATGAAGGGCATCCAAGCACCACAACTTTTTCATCAAGTTTATATTTCTCGAGTATTCTTTTGGTATGTTCGCCACGCACCGCAATGTTGGGAGCGCCTGTCGGAGAGTGTTCTTGTATTACCCGAACCCAATTCAAAGTGCCCTGTGGCACATTAATATCTGAATCAGTGTCTGCCGCTTGGGCCCCCAAACCCATTCCGACAAGTCCTACATTCAGATGGGCAAACGCTGAGGCAAGTTCGCCCATGTCAGCATGCTCGCCAATCTGATTTGCCAGAGCCAAAATACCTATAGCATTTTTTTGATCAATTCCTTCCAATGGGTCATGCCAAGGAAATACTCTCACAGATTTTCCCAGTACTTGCTCGATGGCATAACTGATGATGAGATTGCCAGTGTTCTGTCCCGATAGTTGATATAGCGTGGCTGTATCCTCAGTGGCACTGTCTTTGATTGAAGAATCAAGGCCAAATATAAATATCTCTTTTCGTGGAACTTGGAGACTACTCAAGAGGAAACCTTCTTTGTTTGATGCATCGAATTGAATCTTGTTGTTGGTTAAAGATTTTTCCTTGAATTTAAGCAACTTCTGACAAATAGGTTCAATTGCTTGCACAAGCAGATCAAACCTCAAATCGACATTCAAGATCCATTCGGGCCCAATCTTATCTAGGATACTCTGAGGTATGGAAAGTGTTCCGTATGCATCGTCTCGAGCAGCCACGATATCATAGCAACCAGAGTCAATGTCTTTTTTGCCAAGATTAAACATGTCATCTGAGGTGAAAGAAAAAAGATCCTGGTTAAGGTCTGCATTCCATATCTCCTTGCCGAGGTGGTTTTGTATGGCTACTCTCTCAATTTGGCAGTAGGCCGGACGGTCGATAGGATCGATGCGTAGATCCGTGATTGGTGAATTCGTAGCTGGCAAACAAAATGTTAATTTGCAGGTTTTTTCATCAAAGGTAACAGCATGGACTATTTTTTGCTCTTCACAAAAATCTCTGGTGTTGGTTCGCCAATAAACCGCGGTATGGGCATAGAGATTTGCAGCTTTTCTGGATTCTTTGCTAGGAGCAAGAATTTCCCGACGCAACTGTTTGCTATAAGCAGCATCGCTCAACCA
>CAYRLT010000101.1:0-5643 GCA_964425095.1 uncultured Luteolibacter sp. | reverse complement strand
TCAGGAGGGCGTAGCGGTCGGCGCCCTCCTTGTCTTGGGCCCAGAGATCGCCCCAGAGTGCTTGCATGCGGGCGGCGGAGACGGTGGGTTGATAGACGCGCATGTCGAGTTTGAGGCGGTCCATCAATTGCTCTGCATATTGATAGGTTTCGGGGAAGTGGAATCCGGTATCAATAAAAACCACGGGCACATTTGGGGCGTTTTCGTGAAGCAGGTGGAGCATCACTGCGGATTGGAGACCGAAGCTGGTGCTGGCGACGAGGTTGCCGCCGAAGCGTTCATTTAGGAGTCGCAATCGTTCACCGGCGCGGAGTGGCACGAGATCGGCGGAGAGGATCTCCGGATCGAAATCGGGTTCGGCATGGAATTTCAAAGCACGCATGGGGGGATTCTCAGGCTTTCTTCAGAGCTTCCGGCTTGATGTTCTGGTGAAAATCGCCGCCTTGGATGGTGGCGGCGACGTAGCCGGTCCGGATGCAGAAATCGCCGAAGCGTTCGCCATTTTCCCGTTCCTTGGCGTAGCGGGAGATGATGGGGGCGAGCAGGGATTTGATTTCGGTGTCGGGCACGCTTTCGCGATAGAGTTTTGAGAGGCGTTGGCCGGCAAAGCCGCCGCCGAGATAGACGTTGTATTTTCCGGGGGCGCGGCCGACGAAGCCGATTTCTGCGATGTAGGGGCGTGCGCAGCCGTTCGGGCAACCGGTCATGCGGATGGTGATGGCGTCGTGGCGGAGGCCGTTTTCCTCGATGACTTCTTCCAGTTCGGTGAGCAGGTCCGGGAGGTAGCGCTCGGCCTCGGCGAGGGAGAGGCCGCAGGTGGGGAGAGCGACGCAGGCAAGCGAATTCAGGCGCAGAGCGCTTTTGAGGTGGCTGTCTTTGATGCCGTATTGTTCCAATAATTTCTCGATTTCCGGGCGCTTGGCGGGGGAGATGTTGGCGATGATGAGATTCTGGTTGGCGGTGAGGCGGAAATCACCGTCGTGAATTTTGGCGATTTCGCGTAATCCGGTTAGAAGTGGATAGGCGGGCGTATCGAGCACGCGTCCGCCTTGGATGAATAACGTGAGGTGGGAGTTGCCGTTGGCATCGTCTACCCAGCCGAAGCGGTCGCCATTGTCCTCGAAGGCGAAGGGCCGGACCGGGCCGAGCTCGTAGCCGAGGTATTCGTTGATTTTGGCGAGAATCCATTCCGGGCCGTGGTCATCGACGGTGTATTTGAAACGTGAGTGTTTGCGGTCGGTGCGATCGCCGAAGTCACGTTGGACGAGCACGGTTTTTTCCGCGACATCGACGACTTGATCGATGGTGCAGAAGCCGATGACATCAGCGATGCGTGGATAGGTTTTCTCGTTGTTATGGCTTGAGCCCATACCGCCGCCGACGGCGACGTTGAATCCGACTAGGTTACCATTTTCGACGATGGCGATGAAGGAAAGGCAGTTGGCATAGATATCGACATCGTTCGAGGGTGGGACGGCGATGGTGATCTTGAATTTGCGCGGCAGGTAGGTTTTGCCGTAGATTGGCTCGACGTCCTCCTCGGAGCTTTCGACTTTTTCGCCATCGAGCCAGATTTCATGGTAGGCGCGGGTTTGCGGCGTGAGGTGGTCGGAGATGCCTTGGGCGACCTTGAGAACCTTGGCGTGCACCTCGGAGAGGTAAGGGTTCGGGTTGCACATCACATTGCGGTTCACATCACCGCATGCGGCGATGGTGTCCATGGCGCACTGGTTAATCTCCTTGATGGTGCGCTTGAGGTTGCTCTTGATGATGCCGTGAAACTGGAACGCTTGGCGGGTGGTGAGCTTGATCGTGTGATTGGCGAATTGCGTGGCGAGGCGATCGGTTTCCAGCCATTGGGTTGGGGTGGCTACGCCTCCGGGCACGCGGATTCGGATCATGAATGAGTAGGCTTTCTCAAGCTTGTGCTTGCGGCGGTCGGCGCGAAGGTCGCGATCATCCTGTTGATAGGTGCCGTGGAATTTGAGCAATTGTTGATCATCCGCGGACATCGATCCGGTGGATAGATCGGCAAGGCCTTCCTGGATGGTTCCACGGAGGTAGTTGCTATCGATTTTGATGTATTCGTTGGCGGAGAGTTTCTTTTCTTCGGACATAGGGATAGGTGGGGAAGTGAGCAGTGAGCAGTGAGCAGTGGGCAGTGGGCAGTGGGCAGTGAGTAATATTTTCTGATCACTGATCACTGATCACTCGGCACTCAATACACATCGCGTTGGTAGCGTTTGGATTTTTTGAGGTCTTCGAGGTAGGCTTCGGCGGTTTCGCGGGATTTGGAGCCGAATTTTTCGATGATGGAGATAAGGGTTTCATGGACATCGGCGGCCATGCGTTCGGCATCGCCGCAGACGTAGAAGTGAGCGCCTTGTTCGAGCCAGGCATAGAGGTCCGCGCCGTGCTCAGCCATGCGTTGTTGGACATAGATTTTCTCCGGTTGGTCGCGTGAGAAGGCGACGTCGAGGCGGGTGAGAGCGCCGGATTTGAGGTGCTCCTGCCATTCGAGTTGATAGAGGAAATCGTAGAGGTAATGTTGATCGCCCATGAAGAGCCAATTTTTTCCGGTGGCGCCGGTGGCGGCGCGGTGCTCGACAAAAGCGCGGAACGGTGCGATGCCGGTGCCGGGGCCGATCATGATGATGGGGGTGGCGGAGTTTTCCGGGAGGCGGAAGTTTTTATTGGGTTGGACGAATACCGGGAAGAGATCGCCGGGTTTCATGAGATCCGCGAGGAATGTCGAGCAAACGCCCTTGCGTTCCCGGCCGTGGGATTGGTAACGGACGGCGGCTACCGTGAGGTGGACTTCATCGGGGTGGGCGAGTGGGCTCGATGCGATTGAATAAAGGCGGGGTGGGAGTTTCCGGAAGAGGCTGGATAAGGCATCGGGGGCGAGGCCGGTGGGTGCGAATTGGAGGAGCGCATCGATGATTTCCCGACCATTGACGAATTTCCGGAGTTGGTCTTTCGCGTCATCGGCGAGCAGGGATTGCAGCGCTGGGGTTTGGGTGATGTCGGCAAGTTTGGTGAGGACGTTGCGGGAGAGGGCGGTGATGTCGAAATCCTCGCGCAAAGCATCTGCAAGGCGTTTGCGGCCGGTGGTTTTGGTTTCGATCTCTTCGTTGCCGGTGAGTTTGGCGGCATCGAGTATGGCTTGGACCATGTCCGGTGCGTTGACGGGCATGACGGCGAGCGCGTCGCCGGGCTCGTAGGATAGGCCGGAACTGGCGAGGGACAGTTCGAGGTGGAGGGTTTCTTTTGATGAACCTTCTCCATTGAGCTGCACGACATCGAGTAACTCGGCAGGAAACGGATTTTTTTTGCCGTATTCGACGATTGCGCCCGTTGGGTTGGCGGGCTGGTATACTGCTGCTGCGGCGGATGAAGCGGGAGCGAGTGCGCTGAGCGAGTGGGAGAGCCATGCGGTGAAGGCGTCCTCATAATCCACATCGCAATCTTGGCGGTCGGTGACGCGTTGGGCACCGAGTTTTTCCAAGTGGGCGTCGATGTCTTTGCCGGTTTGGCAGAATTTTTCGTAGGAAGTATCGCCGAGCGCGCAGACGGAGAAGCGGACGCCTTCGAGAGAAGTCTCTGAGGCCATCAATTCTTTGTAAAAGGGGGTGGCGGTTTCGGGTGGGTCGCCATCGCCCCAAGTGGACACGATCACCAGCAGGTTAGAAACCTTTGCGAGTTCGGCGGGCGTGAGATCGCTCATGTTTTTCATGACCGCTTTGAAGCCGCGTTTTTTTGCTTCCTTCACGGCGCGATCGGCAAGGGATTCCGAGTTCCCTGACTCTGTGCCGTAGAGCACGGTGAGTTTTCCTGCCGAAACCGGGACTGAAGAAGCTGCAACGGTAGTGGCGCTGGCCAAAAAGCCGCTGAGCCATCCTCGCTGGAGGGGATCGAGGCTGGAAATGACGGAATTCAGCGCTTGGCGCTGGTCAGAATTGAATGGAGCGTGCTCTGGAAGCATAAACCTTAGTTTGTTACCTTGTTTTGTGAGGTTTCGGAAAAAATATGGGGTTGATTGCTGTCGGAGGCAATCACTATTTGCATTTTACGCGATTCACGCAAAGTGCTCCGCAATAGCGATGAGCGTTCCCGGTCCTCATCCAATCCGCCGTCAGCCACAAAACCGGAAGGTGTTTTCGCCACGGCAACACCACGGTGGGTGTCATTTGTCGGGTGGAAGCTGGTATCCAGTGAGTTTTTCAAACCTGGAGCTGGCCAATTGCCTGAATGAGCCGTCCTTTTCGCGGAGAATGAACAGGGCGGCTGAATCCTGGCGTGACTCGATTTTTTTCATGCCTTCCACGAGACCGAGCACGAAGAGTGAGGTGGATAGGCCATCCGCAGTCATGCTGTCCGGGCCGACGATCGTGACGCTGGCGAGGTCGTGGCTCACCGGAGAACCGGTGCGGGGGTCGATGATGTGGCAAAGTCTGCGGCCCGATGAATCGATGAAAAACTTCTGGTAGTCCCCGGAAGTTGAGAGCGCTTGGTTGGAAATGGAAACCATCGCGGCCATGGGGTTGTCATTGCGCCAGTGATCGACGGGCACGCTGATCCCCAGCATCCATTTGGCGCCGCGCGGATTGTGTCCGATCACCCTCACTTCACCTGCGATGGAGGCGTAGAGGTTTTTAAATCCATGGGTGCGCAGGGCCTCGATCATCCGATCCACTCCGTAACCCTTGGCCACACCTCCAAGATCGAGGGCGATCTCCGGGGCGTCTTTGATCAACTCGTTTGCGTCGCTGACTTTCAGATGCTTCCAACCGACCTTGGCCATGGTGGAGCGCAGGGTGTTCTCATCGGGCACCACATGATCGCCGGTTTTCTCGCCGAATCCCCAGAGATTGATCAGTGGCCCAAGCGTCGGATCAAACGCGCCATCTGAAAACCGGCTGATTTCCAGCGCGAAACGAGCGACCTTTGAGAACTCCGGGGATATCTTGAACGGAGCATGAGCTGGTGCGCGGTTGAAGCGCGAGAGTTCGCTGTCCGGTTGGTAATTGGACATCTGGCGGTTGACTTCTATCAGTGTTTGTTCGATCTCCAACTTGAGCGCTGGCAGGTCGCTCTCCGTTAGGCCGCCATCCACGATTTTAACCGCATAGGGACTGCCCATGGTGCGGCCCTGCCATTCCACGATGGAATGGGATGGCTGCGCTACAGGCTCGCCTGCGGCGATCCCGACCAGCAGGCAGGTGAACATTGCGGAGTTCCAGGACATGGGAATGGGTGAATTTTGGCAGTGGTATGTAGCCCTCTTGCTGGAAAGATCACTGTTCAAGAATGATTGCAGCGGTTCTGAACGCATTTTTTCCTCCGGTGATAGGCGCCTTGACAAGACCGCAACCGGTCACCACGCCCCAAGGCTCGTCCTGAACCAACACGCCGCTGACTGCGGTATTGCCTCCGGCTATTCCATCCGCCGCCCCGGCGGGGATTTTGATGGATCCGGTGAAGGAGCCGTCGGTTCTGGTGACCTTGCCGCTCCATACTTGCAATAGTGAACTCTGGTTATTATAGCGGCCGTCATTGTCGTCATCATCGCTGTCATTGTCGTCGTCATCATCGCCACCATCTCCGGAGCTTAGAAGTGAGGACTTGAGGTTGAATGTGTGG
>CAYRLT010000100.1:0-4729 GCA_964425095.1 uncultured Luteolibacter sp. | reverse complement strand
ACGTGGTGGTGGGCGAACAACTGCCCAAGACCATCGCCATCCGGAAGTCTCTGGAAACCACGCTGCTCCTAGCGAAGCCCATGCGCGTGTTCTACAAGCTTTGCAGCATCCCGATTCGCATGCTCAACGGCGCTTCTAACTGGCTTGCCTGCACGGTTTTCCGCATCGAGCCAGCCAACGGCCACGAAGAGGCACACTCCGCTGAGGAACTCGCGCTGCTCGTCATCCAGAGCGGCCAGTCCCAGGAAGTCACGGAAACCGAACGCGAGATCCTCATCAACGCCCTAGGCCTCAACGAACTCTGGGTGCGCGATGTGATGACCCCGCGCAATAATGTGGTCGTGCTCGATGCCGACGAGCCCTTCGAGAAAACTCTCGAAATCGCCCTGCGCAGCATGCACACCCGCTTCCCGCTGGTGAAAGGCCACCTCGACAACGCGATCGGACTGATTCACATCAAGGATCTTTTCAAACTCCTCAACGACCGCGATCCGGACCTGATGCGCATCAAGCGCGAACTCAAAATCGTGCCGGACACGATGCCGCTCGATACCTTGCTCAAGTTTTTCCTGCGTGAGCACGCGCACCTCGCCATGGCCGTCGATGAATTCGGCACGCCCGTCGGCGTCGTGTTCATGGACAACATCATGGAGGAACTCGTCGGCGATATTCAGGATGAGTTCGACAATGAGCGCTCCGCTTTTACCCGCATCAACGATTCCGAATTTGTAGTCGAGGGCACCATGACTCTCAACGACCTCGGCGGCCACGTGCCGGAGCTCATCATCGAAAGCGGCGAGGTCACCACCGTCGGCGGCTATCTCACCCAACAACTCGGGCGTTTTCCGCTGGTCGGAGAAACTCAGGAAATCCTCGGCTACGAAGCCCGCGTCACCAGCACCGACGGCCGCCGGGTCGGTCAGATTCATTTCCGCAAACTCGTCGAAGAATCTGCCGAGGAAGATGGTGATTAGATCCGGCGTGACGGATCAAGGGGCGAAACATGTTCGCCCTGACCATGAGGTGGCCATGGACAGTGCTTCGCTCATTTCATTGTTTCCCCATGGACATCGGCGGACACGTTCCGCCGCTCCATGAGGGGTGTCCGATCACACCGCCTCCGCAATCGCGAGAACCTCGCTGAACGGCATGTCTGATAGAAGCCCGAACGCTTCGTGACGCGTCAGTCTGGCCCGGATGCTGGCGGGACTCGTCATGCCGCAGAGAAATCTAGCAAGCTGCCGCGGCGTGCCGAGAGCCGCATGTTTTTTCTCTACCAAGTCATTCACGGCCGACCACTCCGCATCGCCGGCCTTGCGCACGCGCGGGCGTTTGAGTGTCTTGGCCGGGACTCCGCGACAGCGGTCACAATGGCCACAGAGTTCAGTTAGGGTTTCGCCGAAGTGTTTGGTCAAATAGCCAGTGAGGCATCCGCGCTGGGAGGAAATGCCCAAGACTTGCCGCAGTCGGTCGAGATCGGCGAGTTCGCGTTGTTGGAACACTTCCACATAACGGTCCACCAACGCACGCAAATCCCCCGGATCTTTTTTCATGCGGTATCCTTGGCGCACGCCGGAGACGGTTAGAGTGATGTCGCCGGCAGCTTGTAGGCCGTTGATGGCGGCGACGATTTTTTCGCGCGGTGTGTTAAGCATTTCCGCAAGCGGCGTGGGATAAAGATAGAGCCACCAGCGTTTCATTTCTCCGGAATCCAGGATGGCACCGATCAATTTCCGCTCGGCGCTTGAGCGGCCGGCGAGGACTTTTTCCCGCGTGTTGAGCAGCTTGCAACGATAGGTGCCGTAAAAACTCCCGGTTGCTTCAAGAATCCCGGCGGTTTCGAGGTAGGCCAGCATGGTCGTAATCACCGAGTTCCGGACATCGCAGGTGACGGCCAGATCATAAATCGAGACATCGAATGTCTTGCCGAGTCGCAGGATGCGATCAATCAGATTGCCCAATGCGCGCGGCGATGGCGTGTCCGAATAAATAAAGTTTTCCAACACCGTGAGATCGTCGCAGCAAGCCAACATCTCGCACACGGCGGGTTTGCCATCGCGCCCGGCGCGCCCGATTTCCTGCGTGTGGTTCTCCAGGCTTTTCGGCAGGTTGTAGTGGATCACTCCGCGGATGTCCGCTTTGTCGATGCCCATGCCGAAGGCGATGGTGGCGACGATGACGCGCGTGCCACCGGTCATGAACGAGCTCTGCGCATCGGCGCGGAACTCGTCCGGCAGGCCGGCATGATACGCCCGTGCGGAAACCCCGTTTTTCGCTAGAAACGTGGCGACCTCTTCGGCCGTTTCCTGACGCGTAACATAAACGACCGCCGCGCCCTCGATGGCGGTGATCCGATCTAGCAACAATTTTTTCCGCTCCTCCGCCGAGCAGGGCGTGACGCGCAAATCGAGGTTGGGCCGGTGGAAGCTGAGTTGGATGTGGTCGGCGGTGGCGATCCGGAAATGCTTGCGGATTTCCCGCGCCACCTTGGGCGTCGCGGTGGCGGTGAGCGCGAGCACGCGCGGGACTTTCAGGGCACGGCAGAATTTTGCGAGTTTCAGGTAATCCGGCCGGAAATTGTGCCCCCACTCGGAGATGCAGTGGGCTTCGTCGATGGCCACCATGGCCACCTGCATCCGCTTGATCCGCTGGCGGAATCCTTCGTTGGCGAGGCGCTCGGGCGCGATGTAGAGCAATTTGATGCGCCCGTTATCAAGCTGCTCGTAGAGTTCCCGCAGCTCGTCCGGGCCGAGCGTCGAATCCAGCCGCGCCGCGGAAACCCCGCGTGCGGTCAGTGCGTCCACCTGGTCTTTCATCAGCGCAATCAGCGGGGAAATCACCAAGGTAAGACCCTCTAGCATCAGCGCGGGAAGCTGGTAACAAAGGGATTTCCCACCGCCCGTTGGAAAAACCGCCAGTGCCGAGCGACCCTCCAGCAAGGCGCTGATCACTGGCTCCTGGCCCTCGCGAAAAGTGCCGAATCCGAAATGATCGCGGAGAGTTTGTTGCATGGTGGAGGAAATCAGTAATGAGGATTGGGCTGATCGTGTCAGTTCAGAAAAATCCGCCAATCCGGATTTTTCACAATGCTGTCGTTATGAAGTGATGAGCCCGATTAAGGAGGGGCGAAACGAGTTCGCCCACGTCCATAAGGTGACCATGAGATGAGTGGATGCGCTTGAAATGGGCACTCCATGGACACGGCGGACACGTTCCGCCGCTCCTTGAAGGGATCTGGCTCGGCCGCAACTAAGAGATTTAGGGGCTTTTATCGACAGCCTTGGCCGTCCCACCTCGAAAACGATTTGCGATTCAGAGTTGAGTCTTTTTCCGGTTTCCGCGAAAACACCCGCGGATGAGAATATTGGTCGTTGGCAAAGGTGGGCGCGAACACGCGTTGGTAAGGGCTTTGGCGGAATCGCCGGAGAAACCCGAATTGTTCTGCTTCCCCGGAAGTGACGCGATTTTTGAGATCGCCAAACCCATCGAGGCCGATGGTCTCGATTCGCTCATCGCATGGATGACGACCCACGCCATCGATCTCTGCGTCGCCGGTGAGGAAAGCTACCTCGTCAAAGGCGATGGCCTCGCGAATCTTTGCGCCAAGCATGGAATCCCGTGCTGGGGACCACCCAAGGAGTCCGCCCAACTGGAAGCCAGCAAGGAATTCGCCAAACAATTTCTCGTTCGAAATCACATTCCCACCGCCCGCGCCACCGCCACCGATACGCTGGACGAGGCGGTGGCCGCCATCGCTGGCGAATACCCGACGGTGCTGAAATTCGATGGTCTCGCCGCCGGCAAGGGTGTCGCCGTTTGCCCGGATGAGCCCTCTGCCATGGCGTTCCTCGACGAGGTATTCACCCAGCGCCGTTTTGGACCGGGCCGCGTGCTTGTCGAACAATGCCTCACCGGCCCGGAAGTCTCCATTTTTGCGGCAATCGTCGATGACTCCTACCTGATTTTCACTCCCGCCCGCGATTACAAGCGCGCCCTCGATGGCGATCTCGGCCCGAACACCGGCGGTATGGGCGCGGTCGCTAGTCGTCGCCTCATCTCCCCGGAAATGCTCGCGCAAATCGAACAGGAAATCGTCCAGCCCACCGTCGCCGGTCTCCGTTCGGAAGGCTTGCCATACCGGGGATTCCTCTACTTCGGCCTGATGCTCACGCCCACCGGCCCGCAAATCATTGAATACAATTGCCGTTTCGGCGATCCCGAGTGCCAGGCGGTGATGCCACTCGTCAAAGGCGACCTGGCCTCTTTCTGCCTCGCCGGCGCGAAAGGGGATCTCCGTCCCGAATTTATCTCCTTCGACGATGGATGGAGCGTCTGCGTCATCCTAGCCTCCGCCGGATACCCGGAAACCTCGCGCTCAGGGGATCTCATCACCGGCCTCGGAAATAACGGTGATTTCCGGATCTATCACGCCGGAACCCGCAAAAACGTCGATGCCGACTGGGAAACCAACGGCGGCCGCGTGCTCGCCATCGTTTCCGGCGCAGCCACCCGCCAAGAAGCCGCCGCCAAAGCCCACACCGCCGCCGACATCATCCAATTTTCCGGCTCGCAACGCCGCCGCGATATCGGCATCCTCAATTTCGACTGATCCACTCATGGAACCACACACCCTCACCGCCGCAGATATCCAAGCCGGAGTCGAACGCCTCGCCTCGGCCATCCGCGAGAAAACCCAAGGCAAATCGATCGCCCTCGTCGGCATCCGCAG
>CAYRLT010000099.1:0-1852 GCA_964425095.1 uncultured Luteolibacter sp. | reverse complement strand
ACTACGTGTCGGAATAGTCGCGCAAATTGGAAATGATCCGCCTTTCCACCGCTCAAGAAGTTGTCCAGGTACTGCACTTGAAGGGCCGCATAGTCGAAGGCGGCGAAACGCCCAGCGTGCTTGTTAGCATGACACACAAAGGTGTGCGGGGTTCCGACCCATGAGAGGAAGTCCTCTAGACCCACGCCCTTCGGAGGGTAGCTCATCGCCACGTCTTTCGAGATCCCATGCACCCGTGCGGCGTCGTCCGCGAAGTTGTCCCATAGCGTGGGGCGCATGCGGTAGACGACTGAATCAGTAGCTACGAAATCCTCGTCTAGCTTGATCGCCGCAAGCACCAGGGGCTCGCATGACATGGGCATGCGGCCGGTGCTCTCTATGTCACAGCAGACAAACACTATTGCTTATCCGGCATAGCCATCAGCTTATCAATCCATGCGCTGGCGGCCTTGGCGGTTTCGGGGATTTCATTGTTTTCTATGCCCTTCCGATGCTTGAGGCTAACGATCATGTTTATCTGCTTTTGGCTCGGCGGGTGCGGTTGGTTAGGAATGTCTGCCCGTGGCTCGCGCGGAGCCTGCTCTTCACGCATGGGGGCCGCAACACTTTCGGCGTCGTCGTCCTCGGTGGGAATCCCGAGCGCGGCCTGGAGCTGGTAGCGCTTAAGGTAGGTGATGAGTGCCCCGAGTTTCTGCGGGTCATTCTGCTGCGGGATTACAATTTCCGAAAGCTCTGACCCGCCCGATGCGTGGATGATCCGCGTCTGTAGAATGTTGCGATCACCGTCGACGCGCATGGTCTGGAGGAAGCCCAACCCGTTCTTTGCAAGCAACGGTGATGCTGCCTGGATGATGCCGGAGATATCGGCAAAGTTACTTTTGAAGTGTGGGTTCCACGCGTCTTTGACGACGGGTTTCATCTCACCCTGAAACTTTACCAATGCTTTATATAGTTCACTCATTTTCGTTCTCCATGTTGTTAACGCTGTCCCGAACGATATCCATTAGTGTGTAGAGCATTGATGCGCGGGCAGAGTCACGCCAATCCACGGGGCCAGCATCAATCTCTAGAAGTTGCTCTTCCATCAGCTTGATCACGCCAGCTAACATCCTCGCCTCCTTCTGAATCGCATTCATCGCACTCCTCCAGGTTCAAAAAATACTCAGCTACCTTTGACATGTTTTTTCTCCAGTTGTTTCTTAATCCAGTCTTCCACCGCAGGCTTCCAATCGGGGCGAGTCACGGGCGGCTGGCACTTGCAGCGTTCGGCCAGGAACTGCAACTCGGTCCGGCAGGTGTCGCAGTAGGCGGTGCCGTCGTTGAACTCAATCTTTCGTGGTTTCATCGTGCCTCCGGTGTAGCCCTATTATACACGATCCGCATCACGCATCGGGCCATGTGGTAAAACTTTTAGGATATCCCGATAAATAGCGGGATTGTCGGGCATGTCATGGATGCCTAACCGCATACCTCTGCGGACAATATACGGATGGGGGTGGGATGAAAAAGAGCCTAATTATTCAGGGTAAGCGCACTCCGATCTCAATGGAAACAGATGAGAGAATGCAGGAGTACGCCGGGGGAGGGGAGAAGGTTCTAGGCCTTGCCTTTATCCTGGAGGACAAGATCGCCATTAACAAATCGGTCCCTCGGGCAGCTGTGAAGAAAATAGTCGCCCACGAGATTTTTCACCTCGCTCTATATAGGGTGGGCGCTTCACAGAGCATCCCGCCTGAGATTGAGGAGGTCATATGTCAGACATTCAGCCAGATCTATTTCGAACTAAAGAGCCAGGGGTTTTAATGCCGGTTGTTTTCGGTGAAAGCGGCGAGTATAGAGCGCACCCCTGCGG
>CAYRLT010000098.1:0-8613 GCA_964425095.1 uncultured Luteolibacter sp. | reverse complement strand
CGCCGTGAGTGAATCGAAACGATAGATGCGATAGGTTCCGGAAGTGCCGGCCAAAGTCACGGCGGAGTCCGGAATCCATTGGAGGATGGTTTTATTCCAATGAGTGAAGTGGTTTTCCGAGAAATCACCGTCACCCATAATATCGAATGGGTCTCCGTATTCGGTGGAGGTTCCGTTGAGAGAGACCGGGTTTGCGTTGGCGACTTGCCAGAGATTCGCGTGATGGAGTCCGTAGGTATGTCCCATTTCATGTGCGACGACTCGGAGGTCAAAGGCACCGTTCACCCAGATATGAGCTCCGGTGATATTCGCGAGTCCGCCGTATGTAATTTTAGAGTTGGTAAGATTGCCGAGATGGGTGAAGACCACGGCGATGCGGTCGTAATTACTGATATTGAATCCGGCAGTTGTTGCCGCAGTGCGCGCATCCGAGTGAAGGAGGTTATTGTCTCCGGCGGTGGCGTAGCTGGACGCGGTGGCAGGCATGCGTAAAACTGCCGTGACATCAGGCGAATCGCTCCCCACTGGGGGAGCTAGGAGAATATCGGTTTTGCCGAAGCTGTTTTCCTGGAAGAAGCTGCGCACTCCGGAGGTTCCGTTGATGACATTGTCAACATAGGTCTCGGTGATGACGGCGTTTCCGTCGAATTTATTGATAGGCGGACCGGTTAGATCTGGGAAATCCACGCAGATGACGAGCAGTTTCTTATCACCATGAGTCCATGATTGGGATGGGCGTCCTGTGACACTGCTGGCGCCTTGGCCGGTATCTGCGGCGTTGATGACGGGATTGGATTCGGCTTGGAGGATTTTGGCTTCGAAGGTGGGAAGTTCATCCCGGGATGGAAGGACGGTGATTTGGCCATTGGCTTCCACCGCGATGTCTTCTGGAGAAAGTGGCGGGGTCCCGGCGGGTAGGGCCTCGCCTGCTTCGAGCAGCCGCACCCTTGTATCACTTACGGCGAGGTGGCCGTCGAGCTCGATGCCGTGCAGCGAGGTGGCTGTAAGGGATGCGTCATGGAGACGGGAACCAAAGACATGGACGCGATATTCTTTCCCATCGATCACGCTGGCTCGATAGAAATCATGCGCGTGATCATGTTCGACACCGGCTGGGTGCAGGCAGCTTTGCATGATTTCCAGCGAGGCTTGGGTGGAGATCCAGATCTCGAGTTCTGCGGAAACTTCCGCAGGTAGTTTAGAGCGAACAACGCGAGGGATTGCAGCGGCGATGGCCGCTTGGGGATCGCTTTGAATCAATGCCGTTAGGATAGCCCGTCGTTCGCGTGCGAGCGAAATTCCTTCTTCAAGCAGAGTGGAGCGGTCTGATGGGGAGTTGGCGGAATAACGATCCGCCCAGATGAGCAAAGGACGCGTAAGTGGCTTCAAACCGGAGGTTTCCGGAGTGACAAATGGTGGATTTGGCGGATGGGCACGACTTGGCTCCATCACGTTCGTCTGTGTTTGTGGAACCGGGGCAGGCAATTCAGAGGATGTCACGTTGTCATGTTTCCTGAAACCAGGGAAACAGAGGATTGTGACGGCGATGATCGGGGTTGCAAAAATTGCAATTTTGCAAAGTAGACGATGGGTTTTCATCTTTAATCACTAGCTAATCATGATTTTATGAATAGTGAAATCATATCGGCCAGCGCACCAAAATTGTTTCAATTCATTTCCGACATCCGTTGCCGTGTTTCATGGAGACTGACTTTCCCGTCGGCCCGGGAAACGGTGTGAGATCGGTTGCGGTGAGATGGGGCTCACTGTTTAGCGACGTTTCTTTGCCAGAGGGGCGAGAGCGGGATGTCGTTGGGGCGGCAGATGATGATGCCGGCGTGTTTGGAGGAGGCGTTGAGGTAATCGGTGATGGGTTTGTCGATGAGGGTCATGCGACCTTTGTCGTGGTCTGAGGTGGCGTGGGCGAAGTAAGCGCGGTTTTTGATTCGCTGGATCAGTCCGACGTGTGAGGTGTAGCCGCCGGGGCCGTGGGTGGTGATGGCGCAAACGTCGCCATTTTGGAGGAAATTCTCGGCGGCGCGGACATTGGATTTTGGGATATGGTAGACCGGGAGTTTTGAGATTTGGGCTTCGATTTTGCCCATGGGTTCGATGAGGGAGGGGTTGGAGCGGAGGTAGCGGTAGCTTTTCCACTGGACGGTCATTTCGCGGATTTCGCGGCGGATCCGGACGGCGCCGGGGATTCTGGAGGTGATGTTGGTGGCGTAGCCGCGGCGTTGGTTATCGTGGAAAACCTCTTCGAGGTGATGCATGCGGCTGAGATAGTTTCCAGTGCAGGAGCCATTCCGATAGCGCTCGATTTCCACCATGTGGAGGAGATCGGTGGGTTTGTAGGGGCCGGGTTTGTGGTGAAGCATGCGGGCGAGAGCCAAAGAGTTTTCGTAGTAAGTCCAGCAATCCATACCCTTGAGGTTGGCTACCGGTGACTCGACGCGGTCATCGACTTCGAGAGTGAAATTGACGTAGGGGGTGCCGACCATTTCGCGTGCCACCCGCATCGTGCGCTCGCCGAGCGGCAGTCTCCGCCAATTTTCGCGTTCGGCTTTTGCGACGATGGCGAAAAACTTTGATTCGCCTTGGAACACTTGGTTCAGGGGGAGGCGCGGAGGGGAGGGTGGCGGAACCGCTTTTTGGGCCAAGACGCCGGTGATGGCGAATCCAGAAAACGCAGTGACGAGGCCGATGATTCCCAATTGCATGCGATTGTCATAAACGATTTGCAGGCGTGGCGCAAAGGGAACATTCGCTGGGTGACGCAAACGCGGTCTTGGCCGCGAGAGTTCACTCTCCGAGTTGATTACTCGGATTCTTTGAGATGATTGTTAGCGCCACGTTTCGCTGCTTTGTAGCAAACATCGAGAATCTTGCGGATTTCCGGGTTCTGGACGGCGAGCTTGCCGAAAAAGATCAGGCGTTTTCTGAGTTACGTGCTAAATCCATGCGGAAATTCATGGTTTGGCGGTTCTTCGCGTATGGGGGTGTTTATTGCGCGGAACTCGACAATAAGGGAGAGATACTGCCTATTTTGGAATGCGCAATCTTCATTGACTTTTCATGGTCAGCGGCGGACGCGTTCCGCCGCTCCGGAGGGGTGCTGCGCTCACTTTATCGGCGGATCAGAGTCCGCCGTTTCTTGGGGATTCTGCGGCTTTGGCGATTTGCAGGAGTTTCGCTTCGCCGAGGTGGGGGCCGAGGATTTGCAGGCCGACGGGAAGGTGGGTGCCGCCATCGAAATCTGTGGTGCCGCAGGGGACGGAGATGCCGGGGATACCGGCGAGGTTGGCGGAGATGGTGAAAATATCCGAGAGGTATTCGTGCAGCGGGTCGTTGGCGAAGGCGCCGATTCTGCGCGCGGGGGTGGGCGCGATGGGCGAAACGATGGCGTCGACGTGTTGAAAGGCGTTTTCAAAATCCCGACGGATGAGGGTGCGGACTTTTTGGGCGCGGCTGTAGTAGGCGTCGTAGTAACCGGATGAGAGCACGTAGGTGCCGAGGATGATGCGGCGTTTCACTTCGGGGCCGAAGCCTTCCTCGCGGGATTTTTTGTAGAGGTCGAGGATATCGGCCGGGTTGGCGGCGCGGCGGCCGTAGCGGATGCCATCGAAGCGGGAAAGGTTGGACGAGGCTTCTGCCGGGGCGATGACGTAATAGGTCGCGACGGCGTGTTCGGTATGGGGGAGAGAAATTTCAACGATTTCCGCGCCTTGGTCGGCGAGTTTTTGGATGGCGGCTTCGACGTTTTTGCGGACGCCGGGGTCGATGCCGGTGCCGAAGTATTCTTTGGGCACGCCGAGTTTCATGCCACTCACGCCGTCGTTGATGTTGGCGAGGTAATCGGGGACGGGGACATCGAGGCAGGTGGAATCGAGCGGATCGTAGCCGGCGATTGCTTGGAGTATCAGGGCTGCGTCATCGACGGATTGGGTGAGCGGGCCGATTTGGTCGAGCGATGAGGCGAAGGCGACGAGGCCGTAGCGGGAAACGCGGCCGTAGGAGGGTTTCAGGCCGACCACGCCGCAATGCGAGGCTGGTTGGCGGATTGAGCCGCCGGTGTCTGAGCCGAGGGCGGCGATGGCGGTGTGATCGGCGACGGCGGCAGCGGAACCGCCGGACGATCCGCCGGGGATGCGCTGTGGATCGTGCGGATTACGGGTGATTTGCAGCGCTGAGTTTTCGGTGGCGGAGCCCATCGCGAATTCGTCCTGATTCATCCTACCGAAGGGTATGGCTCCGGCGGCGCGGAGTTTTTTTACGACGCTGGCGTCGTAGGGTGAGGTGTAGTTTTCCGAGAGAAACTTCGAGCCGCAGGTGCAAGGTTGGCCGAGCACGTTGATATTGTCTTTGATGGCGATCGGAATGCCGCCGAGCGGCAATGAGAGATCGGCGTTGGTGGCTTCGGCGAGTGCGGATTCGAGATCGTTGGAGAGGTAGGCACCCGTCTGGGAATCGCGGGCGGCGATTTCTCCGGCGAGTTGCTGGAGGATGGCGGTGGAGGTCGTTTCACCGGCGAGGAGTTGCTGGCGTAGCTGGGTGATCGTCATGGGGGTAAATGCTGAAATGCTGAAACGCTGAAACGCTGAAATAAGAATAATTAGGCGTCGGTGACGACTTTCGGGACTCGGATTTGGCCTTGGGCTTGGTCGGGCGCGTTTTGCAGCACGGCGGCGGGCGGGAGGCTTTCGTGGGGGATGTCGGCGCGCATGCGATCGAAGACCGGGGATGCATGAGCGGTCGGCTCGATGCCATCGATGTTGAGTTGCGTGAGCGCCTCGACGTGTTGAAGAATGGCCTCTAACTGCGGCTGAAACAACGCGACTTCCTCATCGCTGAGTTCCAGGCGGGCGAGATTGGCGACGTAGCGGACGTCGATATGGCTGTGCGACATGGCCGGAGCTTCGGGAAACGGCGGCCGGTTTCCAAGTGCCAAGTTTACGGGAAGGCAAAGTCGCGGTTTCTCCGCTTACTTTTGGCGGAGTTTCTCGATTTGTTGTTCGATCTCGGTTGCCTCGGCGGATTTCCCGGCCACCTCGAAGGCGGCTTTCAGGCCGATGAGCGATTGGTTGTCGTTGGGAAATGAGGTGAGCGCCCGTTGGTAGTATTCGATGGCCTCGGTGGGTTTTTTGGTGGCGAGGTAAAAATTACCGAGCCGTGATGCCATGGGCGAGAGGACCATCGGCGGATAGAGCATAGGGGATGATTGCTGGCGGTCCATGGCGGAGGCGAACCAGTTGTAGGCGGTTTCCCGCTTATCCAAGGGGCCGGCCATTGCGAGTCGTCCGCGGATATCACTGGCGAGCACTTCCAATGAGCGGAAGGCGCGCAGCCATTGGGAGCGCTCGCCATTTGCCGCGGCGGCCTCCTGAGTTTTGCTCATCAATTCCCCGTGCTGGGTTAGTGCGGCCATCACGTCTCTGGCTTCATCGATCTTGTCGGCATCGATCAACCGCTGGGCTTCAAGGGCAAACCGTAGGCCGTCGATCCACCAGTATGCTAAGGATGAATTACGGAATTGTCGCAAGTTTTCGGGCTTGGGTAGCGACTGGGCGGCTTCCTCGGCGATACCACGTGGGCTGCGTCCGCGATAAAGAAGGACTCTTGCGGGCAGGCTTTGGGCTTCCCACATCAGGAACCGCGCTCCGGCGGATGATGGGCGCTCCGTTGGCACCGGGATGGCCGCCACTTTTCGCGCAGCGGCGTAGGCGGCGTCGAATTGGCCCTGCGATACCAGTGCGACGATCCGGTAACACTCCGCTTTGATCCACTCCGGGCAATCGGCGATGCCGACTTTGTTGTCGTTCATCCATTGTTGATAGAGCGACGATGCGCGCTCGAAGGCGGCGGCGGCAGCATGATGATTTCCGCAACGCCATTCATAATGGCCTAGCAGGTGGCAGACTGGAGCATAATTCGGCATCATCCGGGAGAGATTTCGGGTCAACTCAAGCGACTTCGTGAGGTCGGATCCCTCGGCGCGGATGGTGAGCAGGGCGTTGATCGGTAGTGGGTTGTCCGGATATTTTGTGATCAGCGTCTCCAGGATTTTTTCCGAGGCGAGTTGATCGGGAGTCGCATCGCCGGCCGCATCGAAGCCGCCGCGACTGAAGAGAGCCGAAAAAATTCCAGATTGGAGTTCATTGGGGAAGCGGTCCGCGACTTTGCGGAAGGCGATTGAGGCTCCGGTGGGGCCGTCCTCGATGTACTTCATCAAGCCATAGACATAACCCTTCTCCAGTTCGGTTCCTGTGCCATGCTCGATGAGGTCGAGCATGCGGTCGGTGGCCGCGCTGCGGGCCTCGTTTGTCTCGGGAGATGGATTGATCAGCGCCATGGCCATGCCCCAATAAGCGAGCAGGCAATCGGGATCCTCGCGCATTGCAGCGGCAAAGTGGCGACTGGCCTCGAATTCCCAACCGCCATGCAGGTGGTTGAGTCCTTGGACGACATGGGCTTGCGCTTTTTCCGTGCTGGCGCTCACCGCCATTTGGATTCCGGATGAAAAATCGACCATTGTCGGGGCTCCGATCGCTTTTACGGCAGCAGGAATGGCGGATTCGACGTCCGAAATTTCTTGCGCGAGAGTGCCCGCATCCGTCTCAGCCGCAGCGGCGCAAATCACGCCTGACGCCAACCAAGCGGCTATCCAAAGTGTTTTCATGGCGGAAACCATGGCACACGCGATTCTGTCTCCAAGTAAAATGACGCTGGCGTGTATCGCCGGGTCTTGCTTAATCTCCCGGCATGAAGCTTGGAGTCATCGGTTGCGGTAAAATGGGCACGGCATTGGTAGAGGGGGCGATCCGCTCCGGTGCGGTCGCGGCAGTGGACGTCACGGGAGTGGATCCCTATCAAAGCGCACGGGATCAATTTGCCAAATCCACGGCTGCACGTTCGGCGGCCGATATTTCAGCGTTGGCGGGCAGTGAAGTGATTTTGCTCTGCACCAAGCCGCATGATGTGCGCGCGGCCATGGAGGCGATTTCCGAGGCCATGGCCGACAAGTCGGTCTTGGTGATTTCGATCGCAGCCGGCATCACGCTTTCCGCGCTTGAGGCGGCGGCTTCAGAACAGATTCGCCTGATTCGCGCCATGCCAAACACGCCGGCATTGATAGGAAAGGGCGCGGCCGGATATTGCCTCGGCAGCAAGGCCACCGGCGATGATGCGAAAACCGCCCGCTGCCTGCTTGAGGCGGTGGGTCTCGCGGTCGAAGTGCCTGAACGCCTGATGGACGCCGTCACCGGGCTATCCGGGAGTGGTCCGGCCTATGTTTATTTAATGATCGATGCGCTCGCGGACGGCGGTGTTTGTGCGGGTTTACCACGGGCCGATGCGCTCCGTCTGGCCACCCAGACCGTGATTGGCGCGGCCTGCATGGTGCAGGAAACTGGCGAGCATCCGGCGATTCTCAAGGATATGGTGACTTCTCCGGGAGGCACTACGATCGCAGGGCTTGCCGCACTGGAGCGCCACGGAGTTCGCTCCGCATTGATTGAGGCGGTAGGGGTTGCCAGCCGCAGGGCTACCGAACTCGGTCAGTGAATCGGCGGGCTTCCGATTTTTGCGCTTTCCCCGGACCTTCTTTGTTCTATGCTCCCGCCCATGCTCCAACGGTCAATCGTTTTCATTTCCGTCTCAGTCGCTACGTTTTTGCTCGCCTCATGCGGATCAGATTCCGATTCACCAATTCTTGCGGGCAATACCCAGTCCGCCGCCTCCGTGGGCGAATCGCTCTATCAGGAAGCGAAGCAGGCGGACGATGCGGGGAAAGCTAGCAAAGCGATCAAGCTCTACGACCAAGTATCCACTGATTATTCGTTTGCTCCTTCCGCCGCGCAGGCGCGGTTTCGCCAGGCCGAGTTGTTGAATCAGGAAGGCCGGATCGAAGATGCCTTTAAGGCCTATGATGAATTATTGCAGCGCTTTCCAGGCAGCCCGTTATACACGACGGCGCTCAAACGCCAAGCGGCGGTGGCCCAGTCCGCGGCCGATGGCGATGTGAAATCCAGCTTTCTCGGGTTGAAGACCAAACTCTCGCTCGACAAGACCGTGGAAATGCTTGGCAAAGTCCGGGACCACGCGCCGAAGTCCGCTACGGCTGCCCAAGCGCAGTTTACGATCGGTCAACTCTATCTAGCGAAGCGGAAATACAAGGAGGCGATTCAGGCGTTTCGCAAGCTTGTTCTTGATCAACCCACGAGCGCCCAAGCGCCCGAGGCGCTCTTCTTAGTGGGGCAAACCCTGATGGAGAATGCCGACCGTGGAAACCAGAACCAAGCCAATCTCGATCTTGCGCGTGAGGCATTCAATGACTATTTGATCCAGTATGCGGGGCATTCGCGCAACGCGGAGGCCCACAAAATGTTGCAAAGTCTCAGTGGTCGCGATCTTCAGAGATCTTTTGATATCGCCGAATTCTATTTAAAAACCGGCAAGACCGAATCCGCCAAGGTTTATTACCGGGACATCATCAAACACAGTGGCTCGGGCACTCTGCATGATGCCTCGAAAGCGCGCCTCAAAGAACTCGGCGAATGATCCATTCCATGAAAATCCTCACTTTGTTCTCCGCTGTTCTGTGTTTCACCTCCTGCG
>CAYRLT010000097.1:0-8072 GCA_964425095.1 uncultured Luteolibacter sp. | reverse complement strand
TGCGGATCAACTCGATCAACTCGTTTCGGAAACCAATCCGCGCCGTCAGATCTACCGGCGCTTGTTTCACGAAATCGAAGATTCCTACGCACTCTATCTCGCCGTCATTCTGCATGATACCGGCCGCGCGGAAAACGTCCGCGAGCACATCGACGGCTCTGCCATGCTTGCTGCCCGCCTTTGCACGCGCCTACAAATCCGCGGTGCCCGGCGGACCTTGATCATGTTTCTCGTGGACAATCACCTGACGTTCTGGCGCACCGCCACCACCCGCAATCTCGACGATCCCGAAGTGATCGGTGAGTTCGCCTCAATCGTCAAAAACACCTCAAACTTGGACGCGTTGTTTCTCTTCACCTTCGCAGATTCCAACGCCACTTCCCCGGAATCCTGGACCGGTTGGAAGGAAAGCCTGATGATTCAGCTTCACTCGGCCACGCGCACCTTCCTCGAAAGCGGGCGCGAGAAATATTCGGAAAAACTCGATGCCGATCGTCTCGCCTTGCGCGACGAAGTCATCGGCATGATGCGCGAAGACTATCATGCGGATGTTGAGCGCCATTTCGAGCGCATGCCGGCCCAGGCGTTCCACTTCCGCCAGGCCTCCCAAATCGTCACGCAAGTGCGCACCGTCCGCCATTTCCTACAACGCGAGGAGGCGAAAAAGGACCCCTTTGCATCGTGCATCAAATGGATCGACCACACCGATAAAGGCTACACCGAGCTCGTGCTTGCCACTCGGGATCGGCCCTTGTTGCTTGAAAAAGTCTGCTGCGCCCTCGCCTCGGAACAAATCAACATTCTATCCGCCGATCTCTTCACCCGCACCGACGGCATCGTCGTCAACATCTTCCGGGTCTGCACCACCAACTTCGAAGCGGTATCTAACGTGGGCACTCGCAAGCGTTTTCTGGCCACCTTCGAAGATGTGCTTGCCGCCGAGGTTTATGAACCTGAGCGCTATCTCCGTCGGCGCGTCAATTTCCTTAAGCCTCGCAACGATCAAGAGATTCCGGTCCCGGTTCTCGCCTTCGTCAGCAACGAGCTTCATCCCACCTGCACCACTGTCGAACTCCAGGCGCTGGACCGCATCGGCTTGCTCCACGACCTTTTTCACACCGTCAATTCGTATGGTCTCAACACCGCCCACGCCCGGATTTGCACGGAAAAGGGCGTAGCCATGGACACCCTCTACATCACCACGGCCGAAGGTGGAAAAGTCGAGGATTTGCAAATTCTCAAGCAACTCGAAGATCGATTTTCCGCCCTCATCGCCCGCCCGGATGCCCAGGAATGAGGGCGATTCGATTCGATTTCCCCAATGCAGGAGTGCTGAACCCGGATTTTGATTTTCAGGATTGCGACGGCACCTGCAGGACGCATGATCTTGACGCTATCCGCACGAAAGCACCATGTCCCAAGCCATCATCGATCCTGAGGAGGTTCGCCGTTTTGCGGCGGAGCTGAAACGATTCAACGGCGATTTGCGGGAGCGCTCCGCCTCGCTCATGGCGCGCTTCACTGCGCTCGGCGATACTTGGCAGGATCAGGAGCAGGAGAAATTTTCAGGTGAGTTCGTGCAGTTGATGAAGACCCTCAAGTCCTTCCTTGAACTCTCCGAGCGCCACACTCCCTATCTGCTGCGCAAGGCCGACCGCATCCAGCAATACCTCGACCAGCGATAAGGTCATGAAACTCCCGCCATGTCCGATCAGGTAAAAGTTTCCTCAATTGACGCGCTCGAGGCGTTTCGCGCGGATTTGATCCAATATGTCGAAAAAGCGCGCGTCGCGTTGGAAGATGCTGAAGGCGAAGTGAGGCGCACGCGCACGTGGCTGGATGTGGACAGGACGAATTACTGGACGCGCCAGTTGAAACAGCGGAGCAAGGAACTCGATCAAGTGGAGGCCGAGTTTTACAACGCCAAGATCACACGCCCGACGGAAAGCCATGCGTTTCACAAAATGGCGGTCCTCAAGGCCAAACGCCGCCTTGAGGAGGCCGAGGCGAAAATCCTCGTCCTGAAAAAATGGCGGCAGACTTTCGATAACCGTGTCACGCCGATGCTGCGGCAGCTCGATCCGATGTTTTTCCTAGTCGGCCTCCACCTGCCGAAAGCAATCCATTCGCTTGGGGAATCGATCAAGGCGCTTCAGGCTTATGCGGAAAAAGGCCCAACAGCGAAGCCCTCCACGCCCTCAGCGCCCGAGCCTTCGAATGAAGGGGGGCTGCCATGAGCGCGTCCGGCAGCAGGGGACTCCTCGCCATGGCCACCCGCCAGCTCATGTCGCGCTGGGAGGAAACCCGCAACTCATGGCGCGACCAGAAGGCTGCCGAGTTCGAAAGCTTGTATCTAGCAGAGCTTGGTCATAGCCTCAGTTCAGCTATGAAAATCCTTGAGGAACTGGATCAATTGTTAATTAAAATCCATGCAGACTGCGACTGATGCCATCGACCCGCGCTCAGTGCGTGATGATCTGGAACGCCTGAAATCCGGCGTTTCCGGAACCACTGCCGCCGAGTTGGCTTTGATGAAGACCAAGGCCGCGAGACTCTCCGTCCTTTGGCGCGAGGCCCAGCATCATGCGGAAGCGGACGAGCGCAAGCTGGAGATGAGGATTCAGGAAATTTCCTGCAATTTCAATGAGCGGATCTCACGAGCGCACATCGCCATGGAATTGCGCTCCGCGAAAATACAGCAGGCATACCACGCCAGCAAATCCTCGCTCGCGCACCGCATCCAGGAAGCCAAGGATCGCAGGATCGGCCAGGCGCAGGGCACGATCATGCGCAACCGCCAGACGCGCCAGCAGGAACTCGACCTAGCAGCGGCCAGCCACGCCGAATTTCTCGGACACTTGCTGGCGGATCGCCGAGTCCGCCGAGATCTCCAGAAACGAATTCTTGGTATATTTAAGACGTTCAGGCTCTTGATCGCCGGATGGTTTGACGTTCGACGAGGAGGATTTATTGACGGCGAGGAGCTTGAGAGCCCGGTGAGGTCGCGTGAGGTGTTGTTGGAAACTCTGGATCAAGTCCGCGCTGACGCCGATGCCGCGGCTTCGATGCCCTTGGTGAAATTTTTCCGCTTTATTCCCTTGTGGTTTCTAACAGCCGTGATCGTGGCCATACATGTTTGGTATGGTCTTCGATCCGGTGGTGGCGGCCTGCGTGCGATGTTGCCTTCGTTCCTGATTGCCGAGGGTGCGGTGCTCGCGCTCTGGATCATTGCCTTGCTGCATGCTCTGCCTGTCATCCGCAGGTGCGCCACCCAGTTGACGGCCGCGCGCAATCTTGAAATCGCTTCGGACAAACAATCGGCCGCCCGCCTTGCAGCACTGAATGCGGAAATCAAAGGTGATCAAGTGGAGGAAGGCCGCAACCTCAGCGAAACCTTCCGCGAGTCCGATGGCGAATGGCGTGCCAGCATGGCGGATGGCCAACGCAGGCTCGACGAACAATTCGCGCGGATGCCAGGCAGATTGGAGCGAATTCACCAGCGAAGGATCGTCGCGATCAACGCCGCTCACGAAAACGCGATCAGCCTCGCACATCAGGAGTTCGCCGGAAAAAAGCGCGATTTTGAGGCTGCACAGCAAATCGAGAAATCGAAAATCGATGCGGAGATTGATGTGTCTCTCCGCGAATTGGCCGAAACATGGGCTCATGATATCTTGCCGCTGTCAGAGGCGCTTGTTTCAAGTGATCGATCATCGCTTCAGGATTTTCCGCCATGGACTCCCCAGACTTGTGCCTCATGGGAGGCTCCGCATACGGCTCCGCTGGCGGTTAGAATCGGCCGTGTCGAGGTGGATGTCCAAGTTCTGGCTGGCGGGCTTCCCGGCCATCCCGGATTTACTTTGCCCGGTAGTGGTCATTTCAGTGCTCCGTTCGCGCTAGCGTTTCCAGATCAGGGCTCGCTTTTGATAGAGAGCGATGGTTCGAATGACGCTGCGTCCACCAAAGCGCCTGCCGTCGTTGCGCTGCGATTGCTGGCATCGCATCCACCGGGCCGTGCCTCGTTCGTATTCATCGATCCCGTCGGACTTGGCAAGGATTTCGCCGGTTTGATGCATCTCGCGGATTATGAGGAAACCCTGATCAATCACCGCATCTGGACCCAGAGCACGCACATCGAGGAACGCCTCGCCGAGGTGAATGATCACATCGAAAAGGTCATTCAAATGTATCTGCGCGATGAGTTTACGGACATCAATGCCTACAACGAACAAGCGGGCACCATTGCCGAGAAATACCGATTCCTCGTCATCGCCGGTTTTCCTGCGGGCTTCAGCGATACGGCGATGAAACGACTCCGTTCCATTGCATCGAGCGGTGCGCGCTGTGGCGTGCATCTCTTGATTCATTACGATCTACGCCAGCCATCACCGGATCAAGCCTTGATGGACGAACTGCGCCGCACCTGTCAGCGGTTGATCTATCAGAACGGCGCGTTTCTTCTCGCGGGGGCTCCGGCCGGCGCGAAGGTTGTGGTTTTTGATCCGCCGCCATCGCACCAGGATTCGATGCTTCTCGTGCACCGCATCGGAAAAGCCAGCGTCGACTCGAACCGGGTGCAGGTTCCTTTTTCCCAGATCGCGCCGTCGCCGGACGAGTTTTGGAGTTCCGATACCAGCGAGGAATTGCGCGTTCCGGTAGGCCGGACCGGTGCAAAGAAACTCCAGATGCTCGCCATCGGCAAAGGCACTCGCCAGCACGTGCTCGTCGCGGGGAAAACCGGTTCGGGGAAATCCACCTTGTTTCATGTCATCATCACCAACCTCGCCCAGTGGTGCAGTCCGGATCAAGTGGAGTTCTATCTGGTGGACTTCAAGAAGGGTGTGGAATTCAAATGTTATGCGGTGAAACATCTCCCGCACGCCAGGGTCGTTGCCATCGAGAGCGATCGGGAATTCGCGCTCAGCGTGTTGCAACGGGTGGATGCCGAGTTGAAACGTCGGGGCGAGATGTTCCGCCGTGTGGGAGCTCAGGATGTGCCGGGTTACAAGCGTGCCTCTGGAGGCGGACCATTGCCGCGCACTTTGTTGATGATCGACGAATTCCAAGAGTTTTTCACCGAAGATGACGCCGTGGCGCAGGAGGCTTCACTTTTGTTAGACCGCATCGTACGCCAGGGCCGCGCGTTTGGTATCCATGTCATTCTTGGTTCGCAGACACTCGGGGGTGCCTACACGCTGGCACGCGCGACTCTCGGCCAGATGGTCATCCGCATCGCGCTTCAGTGCAATGAAACCGACGCTCATTTGATCATGGATGATGATAATCCCGCGCCGCGGCTGCTCACGCGGCCAGGTGAGGGAATCTACAACGACCAGGCCGGCGCGCTCGCGGCAAACAGTCCGTTTCAAATCGTCTGGCTACCGGAAGACGAGCGTGATGCGGTGCTGGATCATGTTTCCGCCCGGGCGGCACAGGTTGCGAAACTCCCGCCACCTCCTATCATCTTCGAAGGCAATGCGCCCGCCGATGTGCGGGACAATCCGGAGTTGAACGCGCTGATACGCAGCCGCCCCGTCACACGTCCGCTTGCAGCGCGGGCGTGGCTGGGCGCACCGAATTCGATCAAAGGTCCCACCGAGGCGATATTCCAACGTCAGAGCGGCAGTCATCTGTTAGCAATCGGCCAGTCCGTCGAACACTCGCTCTCGTTGCTCTCCATCACCTTGGTTTCGCTCGCTGCGCAATATCCTGCGGGCGGAGTCGAGTTCGTCGTGCTCCATCCCCATGCCGCGGAACCAGGAGGCGCCGCTATTTTTAACCAACTCGCCGCATCCCTGCCGCAGCGCATCCGCATCGGTGGTCCTGCCGAGGTGACCGGACTGATGGCCGAGCTCGGCGGTGAACTCACCGCCCGCATGCCGACGTCTGGTCGCGATGCTCCCGAGGTTTTCCTGCTAATCCATGATCTCCAACGCTTCAAAGTGCTCAGGCCTGATGATGAATTCAAGTTCTCGATGGATGATGCGGAGCCTGCTGCGAGTCCGTCGAAGGTGTTCGCGGATCTGCTGAGTGAGGGGGGGGGCTGCGGCATGCACGTGGTGGCCACCACGGATACTTGGAACAACGTCAGCCGGTGGATTCCACGGAAACTGATGGCCGAGTTTGAAATGCGCGTGTTGTTCCAAATGAGCGCCAATGACTCCGCCAACCTCATCGATTCCCCAGCGGCCTCCGCCCTCGGGCTTCACCGAGCCCTGTTGTACAACGAACACCTCGGCACGATTGAGCCCTTCCGCCCGTATGCCATGCCGGATGCAGCTTGGCTGGAGGAAATATGACCATAAACGCAATTTTCCTCAAGATTCTGCTTGGCAATTCCCTGCGGATCTTTCAGTTTCCGCGCCCGCCCGACATCCGGGCGAGCTCACCGGAGTTCCACCATGTCAGTATCAATACGTCTCAACCGCAAGGGCACCAAGGACCGCCCTTATTATAAAATCGTTGCCGTCGACAGCCGCAAGCGTCGCGACGGACGTTACATCGAACAACTTGGCACCTACGATCCGCTAAAGGAAGGCACCAATTTCACCATCGATCTCGCAATCGCCGACAAGTGGCTTGCGGTCGGCGCCAAGCCCTCCGAGACCGTCAACAGCATGATTCGCAAGGCGCGCACCGCCGCAGCGAATGCAGTTGCTGAGTGATCGGCATCCGGCCAATCAAAAATTTTCAAACAACCGCGTTCCGTAAGGATCGCGGTTGTTTTGCATAGATCATGCGCTCGCCGAGTCCCATTCCGTTTGAGGAGATCATGCAGCGCGCGCTGCATGATCCGGAGCGCGGATATTATGCGCGGCGGATCAGCGGGGTCGGCAAGAGGGGGGATTTCACCACCGCGCCCATGCTCTCGGCGGCACCCGCGAAGGCCATCGCTGCCTGGGCAACCCGCGCGCTGCGCGAAACTGGCTGCCGAGACCTGATCGAGATCGGCCCCGGCGAGGGGACGCTTGCCGCTGCCGTGCGAAAATCCCTGCCATGGCACCTCCGTCGGGAAACCCGCCTGCACTTGGTGGAAACGTCCAAACCGCTGGCTGAACTCCAGAAAAAACGGCTCGGCGGTGTGGCGGTTTGGCACTCGTCCCCGGAGGCGGCACTGGTGGCTTGCTCTGGCAGGGCGGTGATTTTTTCCAACGAACTAGTCGATGCCTTTCCAGTGCGCCGATTCCAAAAAACCGACGATGGTTGGCGCGAACTTGCCGTCGCGTTCGATGTCCAAGGAAAGGCCACCGAATCGCTGCTGCCATCCGCTCCGTTGCCGGAATCATCCGGCTTTGCCGATTTTTACCCGCCGGGGCAATGGATCGAAGTGCATGATTCCTACCGCCGGTGGCTTCAAAATTGGCTGCCGCACTGGCGGGCCGGGCGGATGCTGACGATTGATTATGGCTCCACGGCCGACAATCTCTACCACCGCCGCCCGCAAGGAACGCTCCGCGCCTACCTCCTACAACAGCGGCTCGTCGGGCCGGATATCTATCAAAACATGGGTCGCCAAGACCTTACCGCTGATGTCAACTTCACCGACCTGATGGATTGGAGCGCGCCATGGATGGCGGAGCAAAAACTCCAATCGTTCGCGGACTTCCTGCACGGACATGCCACCCCGGTCGATCACGACCTAACCGATGAACAAGGAGCTGGAGGCGCGTTCCGTGTGCTCGATCAGGCCTGCAGCGAGCGATCAGGAGCGATCTGATTCGATACACAAGGAGCGATGAAGCAACTGGCCCGGCGTGGCTCACAGGGTGAAGACAGGTGTCCGACGAGATCCATGGGAAGCCGATGCAAATTGCATGCGTCCGTCTTGGTGTCAGAAGATCACTCACCCCATGGAGTCGTTCAAGAGTAAGCGTCCTAAAATCGACCCCCTAGCCGGATTCTTCCTGTCTGATAGGTTCTTGCCATGTCGCTTGCAAAATCACCCCTGAGACGGGGACGTATTGGACGGGCGCCCACACACGGTTCGTAGAAGTCGAGATGCCCACGCCTGCCGCAAACCCGCTGGTTATCGAATTGGCGGGCGGCGGGCGGATCCTGCTCAGCGAGACCAC
>CAYRLT010000096.1:0-4066 GCA_964425095.1 uncultured Luteolibacter sp. | reverse complement strand
CATCATTTCCGGCAGGCAAGTGAAGTCCGGTGTGTTCGCGCTGGATCCGTTGTCCTTGAAAACCTGCGAGATTTCCCGATCCGGAATGGCACGTTTCCAGACGCGCACCACGTTGATATTGCCCTTCTTGAAATCAACGGTGTTTTCCCCGGCGGCTAGTCCCACCTTGAAGACGTGTTGCTTTTTGTCTGCTTGGGTATGGCCGGCCTTCTCGGCGATCACCTTGCCATCGAGCCAGAGCTTGGCGACGCCTTCACGCACACGCAGCACTGCGGTGTGTGGTTTTCCGTAGGCGATCTTCGATTCATGGCTTAGCGCGCCGAGTCCTTCGATGTGATAGCTCAGCAAGCCATCATGAATGGAAAGGATTTTTGTTCCGGGAGACGACTGGCCGGATGGCGCGCACATTGCGAATAGTGTGCCGTCGCCTTGCGCTTCGAATGAAGCCATGGCCGTAAAATCTTTGCCAAAATCGAGATTTGCATCGGGAAACACACCGCTGGCCGTTGCTACCAGGGAGGGCGCTTCCTCTGGCCCGCGAATGAGTTTTCCATCTGACCAAATCCGCATGACCGGCGGGCCTTGCGGCGGATATTCGACGGCGATGTCGTGTGGGCCGGGGGCATCGAGTGGGATTTTGAAATCATCGGTCAGACGGACGCCCGTAGCGCCATCAAGGTGCAGGCGGTAGTTGAGTGGCCATTGCGATGGTGGTGCATCCAAGGGGATGGCGTTGCGCGGAGGGCCAGCCAGTGCGAAGGATGCGGGTAAGGCGATCGAACCAAGAAGTGTCAGGAGTATTATGCGGGTTGGACCCATTACTCTGGAGAGAAAAATAGATACAGGTTTAGTATCAGTTTGGTACGAAGGTGGCGGCCTTCTGAAGAACCGCGTCGTCGAGTGGTGGGAGTTTGCGCTCTTCCAGCCACATGCTGAAGATGCCTTGAGGGACCGGCGGCATGGTGACGATGGCGCGGTCGCCATAGCGCAGGAAGGAGCTGGCGGCGATGGTGACGGGGCCTTTGTTGAATTCCTCGCGGAACTCCTTGGTGATCCACCCGCCGCGGATGGTGTCGCCCTCGCGGCGGCCAAGGCCGGCTTTGCTTTCCACGAGAGGCTTGCCATTGATGAAGACTTGGAATCCATCGCCCGCGCCAACGCCTTGTCCGGTCTGGACGCGGAGGCGGTATTCGTGTCCGGGCTTGAGGGGCGGAAATTCAAAGGTGCCGTTCACGAGTAGGACTTCTTTTTCCCATAGGGTGCGCGGGGTTTCATTCCACGGGTTGCGGTCACTGTTGGTGGTGAGTTTGCCCTTGAACTGACCGATGGGGAAGAGGCCTTTTTTCCAACCGGCCTTGGCGGGATCGAATTCCTTGACGAACCAGTTTTCCATGCTTTTCGGATAGGTGACGGAGCGGTAGCGCCATGGAGACAGATCGTATTTCTGTGTTTCCGGGGGATCGAAGCTGAAGTGGTTCCACTGGGAGTTCTTAAGGTCGGGGCCGAAGGACTGCCAGTCGTAGTCGTGAATGCCGACTTTCTGATAGAGTGAGACCAGCCCGTCGAGGGAATTGGTGACGGAGCCTTTTTGTGCGGGTTTTTCGATATCGCTGAAAATGGTGCGGCGGTTGATGCCGATGTATTGGTAGATGAGTTTCTCGCGGATGAGCGGCTGAATGGCTTTTTTCAGTTCCGGGCCGAATTTTTCCGGGTCGGCGGAGAGGAACAAGGTGTCATGGGGTAGCGGATCGTTAGGGTATTGTTTTTTAGAAACCTGGTAGAGAACATCATAGCCGCCGGGAATGCCGGTGAGGGCGTTGGCAAGGACCTCGAGGGTTTCCGTGCGGTGTTTGGTCATGTCTTGGCCGCCTACCCAGGTGTCGCCGCCGCTGTAGTTCTGATAAGCCCCGCCCATCGTCTTGGTTGCGAGGTCACGGACTTTTTCGCTGGCGGCGGAGAGTTTTTCGCGCAGCGCGGAGAGCGGTCCGCCGGTGGTGCTTTGGCGTGGGGTTTTGCTGAACAGTTCGCCCATGGGAGGGAGGACTTTTTCGTAGCAACGCTCGTCGATGGCGACATGGGTGAGCGCCATCAGCGCGCCCTGTTGGAGCCATTGCTCGGGGTGTTTGAGATAGGAGAGGAGGAGATCGATGTGGGGTGCGATCATGTCCGGGGTGCCGCATTGGACGAGCGAGAGGCAGGCGTCCTTGATGAACCAGGATTCCTTATCGTCCTTGAGGCGCTCGATGGCAAAATCGAAGAGGCGTTTGCACCAATCGGCTGAGGGGTCGAAGGCTTTGATGGCAGCGCGGATGCCGGCGTTGCGGACGCGGGGGTCGGAGGAGCGGGCGAATTCCTCCAGCAATTCGGGGCGCACGCGTTTGCCGGGTTTTGGGAACATATAGTCCGCGGAGAGTCCGGCCGCATTGTTGGCGATCATGTTGCGGATGAGGTATTCCGGGTGATAGATGTAGCGGCGGATTTCGTCGTCGCTGAGTTCCTTCTCGTTGAGGCGGAGGATCAGGGGCTTGGCCGAGTCCTTGGTGAGGATTTCTCCGGATAGATCTTGGCGTTTGCCGTTTTTATCGGCGGCGGATTCCATGGAGAGGAAAGCGTCGTCCGCCTCGGTGCCCCAGGGGCGGGCGGGTAGTTGATAGGTTTTGGAGAACTTCGAGGGTGGAGCGCCGGTGATGCGCAGGGTTTTGCGCGGGAAGGTGTAGGCCCAGGGATAAAGGGTGCCCCATTCGGTGTTGTCGTAGCCCGCGCCGCCGAGGATGGCAAATGATCCGTCGAAGCGGCGGGACATGTCATAGTGCCATTTCCGGTGGTCCATGAACTCGCGGTATTGGAGGGGCTTTTTTTCGTGAAGCAGCGCCATGGCACCGCTGCGCCAGATCTCGCCGATGCCGCCGCCGGTGTGGCCGTGGAGCATGAAGGTGGTGGTGTAGAAACCGGTCATTGCGCAGATGTCGCGGGCACGGGCGTAGGTCGATTTTTCGCCTTCCGGTGTGAGCGAAGCGGCGGCGGCCATGGCGAAGGCGAGGTTGCCGTGTTTGCCGTTATCGACGAAGGAGTTCTCCGGGCGGTCGTCGCCGTAGGGATTGATGCCGCGGCCGGCGTAGCGGAAGAAGTGGACGAGTGTGCGGTGGAGCAGGCTGTCGTTCACATCGGCGCCGCATTGTTTGGCGAGCAGCAGGAACGTGACGACGGCGGTGCCGCCGGCGTTGAGGTGGCCGTTGCCGTAGCCGAGTTTGACCACGCCGCCGCGACCCGCCCAGGCGTCGAGGTATTCGCCCTTGGCGGCGGCATTGACCCAATTTTGGATGGCCGTCATAGCGACGGGATCGCCGGTGCGGAGGTAGTATTCACAAAGCGGGATGCCGCCGATGCCGATGTGCCATGCGTAACCGGTGGATTTTTTCTTGGCGAGTCCGTGAACCCATTCCCGCACTGGAGCGAGGTCTTTGTCGTCGCCAGTGGAAAGGAGGAAGAGCATGCCACCATCGGCGAAGCCTTGGTCGGCCCCTGGTTTGGACAGGTAGTCAGCGAAACCGCGGACGATTTTTTCGGATTTCGGACAGTTGAGTGGCCAGGTTTTGCTGTAGGTGCCGAGGACGGGGATTTTGACAACCATTGGGGTTGCTTCGCCTTTGATGGCAAATTTCACGATCCCATCGGTGGCTTCGGCGGCTTCGAGGATTTGGCCGAGTTGGATGCGGGGGTCGATGTCCTTGAGGGATTGGCTGTTGATCGACTCGATGATTTGGCCTTTTTTCAGAGTTCCGGCGGCTTCGGCGGGAGAGCCGGGTTCGATATCGCCGATTCGCATGGTGAATGCGGGTTGGTGCAACTCGATGGCCATGCCGACAGGGCCGAAACGTCCGATATCATTGACGGATGCCGCTTCATTTGGAGCTGTGGAAAACAGAGCGGGTTCCTTGTAGAAGGACTGCGCGTGGCTTGTGGTAAGCCCTGCTAACAAAACGCAGGAAAACAGGGAATAGATGGGTTTTTTCATAGAGATGGTCACGATGTCGGGATATTGGGATGCCAATTGCGCTATAGGTTG
>CAYRLT010000095.1:0-1819 GCA_964425095.1 uncultured Luteolibacter sp. | reverse complement strand
AGTTCCCAGCGCAACCGGGTATTCTTACGGGTTTTTCGGGCCAAATAGCCCTAACGTAATGTGCTTCATACACCATTATTATAAGTGTTTGCGCTCCTCATTTCAAGTTAGAGCCTGGGTGGCAAAATTACCCAAAAAAGTTACGTAATATCTGTCGGCAGAGCTTGACACGCGGGGAGATAACCGGTAACATTACCACCGAGCAGCCGTCTGGCGGACGATCTCAAGGAGTCCCAAGGGGCCTTTCGACTGTTCGCAAACCCTGCTTGGCACGGCGGCAACGTCTATCAGCAAGCCGCCGGGCCGACCATGATGGAGCAGACCAGCCACGCCGGCGGCACGAAAGGATGTGATGTCTTGACGGTGGAACGACTAGGTAAGATCATGCTGGGGATAGCCATTGTTCTATCCTCGGTCGCAGCTTCCGCGGGAACAATCTCCCATCGAGTCCGTAATGGCGACACCCTCTGGGACCTGGCAAAGAAGCACTCAGTGACTGCGAAGCAGATTGCCCGGGCCAATGGCATCTCCGAAAACGCTACATTGCCATTGGACAAGGTCCTGCGCATCCCCACCAAAGATTCACCGAAATCGAGCAAGCACAAAAAGAGCCACCTGGCGTCCCATCGCCATACGACCTCCCGAGTGGCCGCGACGGCCAAGTCAACGAAATCGGCGCATGCCGGAGATGAAGTGGCGCGGAATAACGAGACATCCGGCACGGAAAATGGGTCCCTGGTCCGCACGGCGCTCGCACTCCGCGGGTCCAGGTATAGGAGAGGCGGTGTCAGCCGCGGCGGTTTCGATTGCTCCGGCTTCACCCGCTACGTATACGATAAGTATGGCATCACATTGCCGCATAATTCGGCGGCTCAGTCCAGTATCGGCCGGCCGGTCTCGCGCGATGAGTTGCGCCCGGGGGATTTAGTATTCTTCCAGACCCGCGGCCGGAGAATCGGACACGTGGCGCTCTATATCGGCAACAACCGCATTGTGCACGCCGCGACCTATGGCAAGGGAGTCAGGGTGGATTCGCTTAGTAGTGGCTACTACAGCAGGCGCTATCGCTGCGCGAGGCGTGTGAAGTAGAGCGCGTTTTTCAGGTTTATAGATAAGACGGCGGACGAGATTCCTCGTCCGCCTTTGTTTTGATTGCGGCCTCGCACTGTGTCATTCCGAGCGGAGCGAATGCGGAGTCGAGGAATCTGCTTTTTCTGGTGTTTCGGGACTTGAGTGAAGCGCCAGCGTAACGGAAGTCCCGAAACCTGTCCCATCCCTCCAGGTATCCCTACCTGGAGGGTAAAGGTGACTATACTTGAGAGATGCCTCAGTAAGACCTCCGCCTGGCCCCTATCAACACGAAGCTATAGGAAACCACGATCACAAGCGTCATGGTCATCAGGTGAGTAGCCAGCTTATGGTGGTCGCCGGCGAGAGCCGTGATCAGAAGCTGGGAGTAGTCGGCCATGCAGGCCAGGAGAAACGCGACGGAATACAAACCGAACAGCCACCTGCGGGCCGAGACGATCTCATCCCGCTCGCGCCGGTGGTGATAGTAGGCGTGAACTCCGAGCACTGCCGAAACCAAAAATGCGACAGACAACATCAGCACTTGGAACCTGCCTTCAACCGGATTGTCGGGTCATTGGGCCAATTGTACCACGGTCGCCCACCGATCGCAACGAACCTTCCAAGCATGAGAGAGTTCAGTTCTCCGGGAATGAGTATACTTCGGGACTGTTTTTCGTCCCGAAGGGTGTGGCCGAAGATACGGCGGCTTCGGGACGATTGTCCTCGAAGCATAGTCTCGCGCGGAGAA
>CAYRLT010000094.1:0-6017 GCA_964425095.1 uncultured Luteolibacter sp. | reverse complement strand
GGGATCATCTCCTCCGGCACGACGCAGTCATCAGCGCGAAGCTCCTCCAGTCGGAGGATTCGGCACGAGCCATCGGCTCGGCGCACCAACTTGCGCCCTGTGATGTTTTGCCAAACGGCCGTTTCCCACACTTTATGCTCCCAACCGGTGAGGGTGCGGAACGCTTCCGGCGCAGAAAGAGCCGGCCAATCCTCCTCCATGGCGCGGAGGTAGTCCATGCGCGCCACACGCTGAAGGGCGAAACCCAGGTAACGGCGCAGGCTCGGCTCCATGTTGTCGATCCATCGCAGGTCGGGCATCGACCAGAAACTGTTGTTCGTGCCGAGATCGAAAGGTCCCTGATGGGTCGCACACGGATAAATGTCGATGGGCAGGCCACTGCGCAGAAGTCCGACGAAGGCGTGCGGATCGAGCATGACATTCCACTCCAGATAGCCCCGCGGGTATCCGCCTGCGCTCAAATGAATCCGCCGGACTTTCCTGCGGAACAACTCCGGATCGCGGTTGAACGCAGCGGTGACGGCCCGTGAGGAACAGAAAATGGCGATGTCCACAGGCTCATCCGATTCACGCAGGGTGCGCAAAATAAGTTCGACTCCCTGCTGCTGGAAGGCTGGAGCATCCGTGGACGCGTCGTCCGGCGAGCGAAGCGGCAGAAACGGCCCGACGGCGGCGGGCACGTTGCGGACAAAAATATAGTTGAGCTGCAGGACGCTGACAAAGCCGGGGTCGCGAGGCCCATGCTCATCACGGTAATGAGGGTTCGGATGGTCGGTGCGGGCCTGGCGAAAGCGCTCCGTGCAATCGAGCACGATGGCACGGAGGTCGATCTCTTCATTCAACGCGTAGGGAAGGACCAGATCAAAGTTGTCCCCCACATCCTGGTGCGGGTGATACAAATCGGTGCAGTCGATAACGGGGATCCGCTGATTCATCGGGTGAGTTAAGTGTTTGTGTGAGAGTTTATTGCGCTCACTTCGTGAGCTTCGGACGATGGGTAGAATTTGCCCTCAAGATGTCATCCCAAGGCATCAACTTCGGATCTGAGGTGATAGGATGCCAGGGTATCGCGGCGGGTGGTGGAGAGGCTGGCGGCGGCACATGCAAAACGCAGAGCCTGGATTTCATCGCAGCCTTCGGCGATCGCAGTGGCGAAAGAAGCGTTGAAGCTGTCCCCCGCGCCGACCGTGTCGCACACCTCCACTGGAAAAGCGGCCTGCTCGACGCGCCGGTCTCGGGCGATGAGCAAGGCCCCTCGCTCGCCCCGGGTGAAAATGACGGCGCCGACACCGAGTTCGAGCAACCCAGCAGCCAATTGTTCCTCGGTGACGGGAGCAGCGGGATCAAGCCCGAGACATACTCGCGCCTCGGTTTCATTGGGTGTCAGATAATCGATGGCCGACAGGTCGAAGGCGGTCAGATCGCATGCAGGTGCGGGGTTGAGGATCGTGCGCGCCCCGGCGGCCTTCGCCGTAGCCAGACCTTCCAGTGCGGTGGCCAGAGGGATTTCGCACTGGGCGAGCGCCGCCCCACATCCGGCAAAAAGAGGACGGAGGCGTTCGAAATCATTGGCTGGTGTGAACTCCAGATTTGCCGCTGGATCGATGACGATCATGTTGCGTCCACTCTCATCCACCACGATGAAACCCGTGCCGGTCGGCGCTGTGTCACTGCGGCGGACTGCATGGGCAGCGATGCCCTCATCGGCAAGTGCGGCCAGAAACGCATCACCGCTCGCATCTCGGCCGATCACGCCGGCAAAGATCACCTCTGCCCCCAAGCGCGCGGCCTGCACGGCCATATTGCCACCCTTGCCGCCGTGTGTCTGGCGGAAATGATGTCCGGTCAGGGTCTCCCCCGTCTGCGGCAGTCGCGGCACCTCCATCACCATGGCGGTGATGTAACTGCCGAAAACCATGATTCGAGGTTTCCTGTTCATCGTGATGGCGTCACTGGGCGGCGATGGCTTCCGCACGCTTGATGATGCCATTGGCGCGGTCGGTGATTGCAGTTTTTTCCGCGTCGGAGGCGGACGCGATCATTTCGTTCACGCACGATTCACAATGCATGCGAATCTTGTCGGCGGACGGGTATTTATCCGGGTCGAGAGCGTGCAGGGCGCGCAGCCAGCGGTTTCCATAAGAGGCGTGGATGGTTTCATCCGCCCAATCGAAATCCATGTCATGCTCGCTCGCGGCATCGCCGATTTGACGGAAGGCGGCCGTGCGCTCCGGCTTGCGGCCGATGTTTTTTGTTTCGAAGAAGTAGAGCATGCCGAGCCGGTAAATCGGATCCTGGCCGTTGGCGCTTTGGTAGATGTAATTTCCAAGCGGAATCTCCTCGGGCGAATAGCCCCAGTCAGCGAGGCGATGCTGACCCATGCGACAGTGGCGCGACTCATCATAGGTCCAGCGAGCGGCGTCAAAAATCCATTCCCACGGCAGAACTTCGGCGAAGGCGCTGAGGGCAATGCCGCCATGCTCGACCGCCCAGACTTCGTTGATGTGGCTGATGGCGGACCGGAGTTGAAGCCGCAGCCCCTCCCCGTATGCGAATGCGGGATCGATGATGTCAGGCCAGTAAAAGCGGCAGGGCCAGTAGCGCTCGTCGCGGCCCGGTTCGTCGGGCACGATGAGTTCACGCGATCCGGGAATGGAGGCGATGGCCATATCGGCCGGGGCGTCGTCGGTGCCGATGCCGCCCAACGCTTCGAGTTGTTTGGCAAGCGCGGCGACCCACTCCGTGGTGATGACGAGATCACCCGTACTGCTGGTCACTTCCGCGTCCGACCATTTCTTCAGGGAGACGATTTGCTGCTCCTTTTCCGAGACGGCAAGGCGCAGGAAGCGGCAGGTCGGCGCGTCGGCCAGCGCATCCGCGTAGCTGAGGAATTCCACATACGCGTCGCGCAAGGCGGGCAAAACGACTTCGCCCCAAGCTTTCAAAAAGGCACCAACAGTAGGCGCGCTCTTGATTTGGTTGAGGACATCGACCAAGGGCCGGTCGGCGCCTTCGTGCTCCATCATCTGGCTGGGATAACGCAATTGTAAGACCCGGTTCCGCAGGGCGTTCGCCGTCTCTGAATTCTGCCAGCAAAAATACGGAATCGTCATTTTCAAATCGAGATCCTTGATGTGCGGGATCCACGCCGAGGCCGTGATGATGAGCGAGCGTTCGCAAAAGAAAAAACGCTTGAGAATTTGCGCCGTTTCGAGGCGCTTCCAACGTGCGCGCGGTTGATTGCCGGGCAGATAGCGGAGGGTGTCGGTCATAAAGTGATGGAGTGGCAGGTTATTTCGGCGGCGAAGCCGGTGAATTGAATGGGTTTGGCAATATTGCTTTGGATAGTTGGTCTGAGGGTGGGTCCTATGGTTGGTTCAGCCATGTGGATAGACACCATAACAGACTGAAGCTGGACTCCAATCCGCTCTCAGGCCATATTTGTCCGGGATCATGACTTTGCACGCCAGACGCAAAAAATCGGCGGACCTGCCTTGGGACGTCTATAAAAAGGGGTTTAGTTTTTATCGCGGCGATGAGAATTCGGTGTCTCCGCGGCCGCAGAGACAAACGGAGATCGGCATTGGCTTCCTCTTCAGAGGTGCCTCGAAGCTCACATTCGGAGGCCGCGTCGAGAAGATCCGCGAAAAACAACTCCATCTCATCTGGGGAGCCGTGCCGCATCAAACCACTTGGCTGGCACCCCGCACCTCCTTCGGTGTCGTCTCGATTCCCCTTTCCTGGTTTGTTTCTTGGAATTTGCCCGGCGAGTTTGTCCAGCGGGTGCTGAGCGGCGACTTCATCCGCGAACCCAATCCTTCCTCGCGGACAGCCACCGACGAACTGCTCATGTTGCAGTGGGAACGCGATCTCACCCCCGGTCACAGTGAGACCTCACAGAAAGTCGCCCTGATGGAAGTGGAGGCCCGATTGATCCGTCTGGCCGAAGCTGTTCTTTCCGCAAAGCCCGCTGAGACGCTCACCCGCCCCTCGCCCGTGAATTCCAATGTGTCCGGAGATAGCATTGACAAGATGACCAGCTATATCGCCGCGCATTATCAGGAACCCATCGACGTGAACGATATTGCCAAAGCCGCCGGACTGAATCCGGCCTACGCCATGCGCCTTTTCCGCAAGTTGTGGGGCACGACCATGGGAAGTTTTCTTTTGCAGCACCGCCTTTGGCACGCGCAGCGGCTACTCGTCAGCACCCCGATGAAAATCTTCGAAGTGGCCGAGGAATCCGGATTCGGATCCACCGCTCAGTTTCATGAATTGTTCCGCCGCAACCTCCATCAAACCCCCGCCAACTACCGCAGCCACCACTGAAGGCGGCCGACTCCTCCCAACCAGTTGTCCCATGGGAATCCTGACAATTTGCGAAACGCGACAACCCGGCGGCATGAAGCGAAATGCCAACTACCGGGAAGGTGGGAATAATGCGTAATCTTTTGACATAATGCGCAGTTTCCTGAAAACAGGATGCATGCCGCGCGTCGCCGTCATCGTTTCATATGTCGAGCAGGAGTACTGCCGCAGCATGGTGCGCGGGATCACTCGGTACGCAAACGCGAACGGCTCCTGGGAGTGGGAGGTTTTTTTGGCAGGGAATCCCGAGATCAAACGCATCACCGCCCACGATTTTGACGGCGTGATTTTCGACATAGCCAACCCAGCCACCTTGGGCAAATGGAAGAGATCCAAACTGCCATGCGTTCAGGTTTTTAGCTCCCGCGAACCGTTCTCGGTGAATTACGACGAGCAGCGGATCGGAGCGCTCGCCGCCGAACACCTTCACGGCACAGGGAAAAGACTCGTGGCCTTGGGCAGTCCAGCGGAAAGCAAACCCGCATGGCTTGGCAAACGCATCACCGGTTTTTGCAATTGGGCGCGTGAACACAACTTGCCAGTGGAAACCTTTCGCTTGGGCGGAGGAATCCCCCACCCCAGCACGCCTTTTGGAAAGTGGAAACCCGTGCCACGCATCGCGCAGTGGATCAAATCCTTGAATAAACCCTGCGCGATCTTTTGTGCCGACATCCATCTCGCCCGCGAGGTGATGGCCGTGTGCCGCACTTTGAAAATCGACATCCCCGCTGAGATTGCAGTCATGGGCGTCGATAACGATGAGATCCTTTGCCTCATGGAACGGCCGACGCTTTCCGCCGTCATCACGCAATCCGAAAAGGTCGGCTACCATGCCGCAGAGATGCTCGATCGAAGATTGAAAAGGGAAATTCGCACGCGGCAGAAGCGCTTGTTGATCCCGCCGGCGGGAATCGTTGCGAGGGCGTCGACGGCGGGTAGCCTTGCCGAAGATGTTCCGCTGTCGAAGGCGCTTGGCCTGATCCGCGAGCACGCGGCGCAGGAAATCCACATCGATAAAATCGCACGCCTGGCCGGTGTCTCGCGGCGCTCCCTCGAAAACCGCTTTCAAAAAACCCTGGGGCGCTCGCCGCATCAGGAACTGATCCGCATCCGCATCGAAAAAGCCAAGGTCCTGCTCTCCGGCACCTCCTTGCCCATGGGCAAAATCGCCGAGCTTTCGGGCTTCGGCGACCCCTACAATTTCTCCCGTGCCTTCCGCCGCGAAACAGGCAGCACCCCTCGCCAATACCGGCAACAAAACTCAGGAACAAACGCGCTGTAGCAGATGATGAGTGAGGCTGAGGAAGTGGGAGAGGAAGTTTTAAGTTTCAAGTGTTCAGTTGGCAGCGAAGAGAGAAGAATGAAGAGGCGGCTTCTTCTTTCGCTTCTCAAAGCATGGAGCGAGACGCTCCATGGACGGCCTGGAGCAAGATGCTCCAGCCACATGAAGAGCCAGCCTCTTCTTTATCCCCAATAACCAATCACAAATAACCTATAACTCTTCCTCTTCGCGTCCCTTGGCGACCTTTGCGGCTTTGACTCCGTTACACTACGTCCATGCCAACAGGCTTCGCTAATTTTGATGTTCGCTAATGCTCACAGAGCATTGCGGTGAATCTTTCTTAAATGATTCGGCGCCGCGAGCCGCG
>CAYRLT010000093.1:0-6667 GCA_964425095.1 uncultured Luteolibacter sp. | reverse complement strand
GCTGCTGCGGGCGGCGATTCCTTTGGGTTGCACGCGTTTGAGCTCGGTCGGAGTTTTTCCGCCATTCATCAGGTGGTCCAACAAGGCGGCCGCCTCGTAGGCCATGCCCGCGAGATCGTGGCGCACGCTGGAAAGCGGGGTGTGAAACGATTCGCAAAGCATCGTGTCGTTGTCCACGCCGAGCACTGCCACGTCATTGGGCACGCGCAAGCCGTTCTGATCGCATGCGGCGATGATGTCGGCGGCGACGCAATCGTTATAACAAAAAACCGCGAGGGGTTTCGGCAGGCGCATCAATTCGCTGGATACGATTCTGCGGCGTGCGGCCCAATCCGGTCCGCCCTGCCCGGCGGCCCATGCGGTGGTGGGGAGTTCGGTGGCGGCGATGCCCGCCTTGGCGAGAGTTTCAAAAAATCCATCGCGGCGTTCGCGGTTTGGCACGTCTTTGCGGAAGGGGACCCACAAACATCGGCGGAATCCGCGTTCGATGAAATGCTCGGCGGCCACGCGCCCGATCATGTGATTGTCGGCTGCCACCCGTGGGAGATCGACGTCGTCGCGCACTAATGAGATTTCGACGGCCGGGGCTGGGTTTGCCAAGATAAACTCCGCCAGATCGTTGCGGTGGCCAATGAACGAGAGAATTCCGTCGCCCTGCCAGCCATAGGGAATGCTGGCCGTGTAAATCATATCGGTGACCAGATGCCAGTCGTGTTCGCGCGCGTAGCGGGCGGCCCCGACGTAGAACCCGTGATGGGTGTCAGTCAGGGCAAGCAGCACGGATTTTTGTTTCTTGGGCATGGCAGGCCCCTTCCGCATAACACCCATTCCGCGACCGCGCGACCCCCATTTGCGAAACGGGTGTCAAAAAAACCGGGAATCCCGTTGCCTAAAAAGGTCTTGATCGGGAGTTGCGATATTTCTTCCGTAAGGCGGAATGGAACGTGAGTTCCGCGGCAGACTGAAGGTCATTGACACCTCTGGGTGGTAATGGCGTCATCGCCCCTCGTCTCCGCCACGTGTGCCGGACTCTGACTTTACGAAAACCACATTACCCACTTATGTCTCTTCAAGTAGATTGGCACGGCGTTTATCCCGCTGTCCCCACCCAGTTCCACGACGATTTTACACTCGATCTGCCATCCACTCAAAAACACGTCGCGGCGTTGCTCGAAGAGGGGGATTCACGGGTTGGTCATGCTTGGAACCATCGGCGAGAATTGCTCGCTCTCGCTCGATGAGAAATTGAAAGTCCTCAAGGCGACGAAAGAAGTCTGCAAAGATCAGGTGCCGTTGATCACGGGCATCGCTGAGTTCACCACTGCGAGCGCCTGCGAGACCGCAAAAGCCGCGGCTGGCACGGGAGTCGATGGTTTCATGGTGATGCCCGGCATGGTTTACAACTCCGACCGACGCGAAACGGTGAATCATTTCCGCACGGTGGCCGCCGCCACGGATCTGCCGATCATGTGTTACAACAATCCGCCGGTTTACCGCGTGGATATGACACCGGAGATGTTCGAGGATCTAGCAGATGTTGAAAACATCGTCTGCATCAAGGAAGCGGCTGGCGACACCCGCCGCATCACGGATTTATTCAACAAGCTCGGTGACCGTTACCTCATTTTTTCCGGGCTCGATGACGTCGCGTTGGAAAGTATCATGCTGGGATGCACCGGCTGGATCTCGGGCTTGGTCGATGCGTTTCCGCGGGAAAACCGCATGATGTGGGACGCCGCCGTGGCCGAGGATTGGAAGCGTGGCTTGGAAATTTACCGTTGGTATATGCCGATGTTGCACTTCGACTCTGATCCGAAGTTAGTGCAATACATCAAGCTCGCCTGCACGGAAATGGGCTACGGCACTGAGACGGTTCGTGCCCCGCGCATGCCGCTTGCTGGAGAACAACGCGAGACAGCGCTGAAAATCATCCGCGAGTCCGCCGCCACGCGGCCAGTTTGATTTTCGGTTAGTGGTTGGCCGTTTTGTAAACCAGACCGGCACCGACGAGATCGCTCATCGCCATCCCGATGGATTTGAATAGGGTGATTTCATCGTCGCTCTGCCGCAATGGAGCGCTTCCATTGCACATTTCCGCGAGTTCGGCGATGATGTCTTCTTTTTTGAAAACGCCCTCGCTGATTGGCACAAGGATTTCCCCGGCTTCCTTCATTGCGTTGACATAGCTGTCCACGTAAACCCGGGACTTGGTGATCAATGCGGTGTCGCACTCACGCTTGGTCGCGTGGTGATTGCCGAGAAAATCGGTGTGGGTTCCGGGTTTGATCCAATCGCCGAGCACCAGTGGTTCGTGCGATCCGGTGGCTGCCACCACGATGTCCGCTTCCGCGCAGGCCGACTCGCGGTTTTCGATTGCGACGAACTCAATGTGCGGCAATCCCACCCGCGCCGTGGCACAAACTGCCTCAGCTTTTTCGCGGTTGCGTCCCCAGACCATGATTTTCTTGAGCGGGCGCACGCTGGCATTCGCACGGATGATATAACTCGCGAGGTTTCCGGTTCCTAAAACCAACATCGTTTCCGAATTTGCGCGGGACAGCAAACGAGTCGCCAGACCCGAGATTCCCGCAGTCCGCCAGAAGGTCACCGACGTGCCGTCCACCAGCGCCAGCGGTTCGCCGTGCGCCCGGTCGAACAGCATGATTTGCGAGTAGAGCGATTTGTAAGGTGCCTTGGCGGTCGGGAAATAGGTGAAGGCTTTCACTCCGATGAACTCCTCGCCCCATGAAGGCAGCACGGCGAAGGCGTCGTGGTTCGCCTCATCGTCATCCAGCAGGAAAACCTGACGCGGCGGCATCTTGAACTTCCCGGCGTAGGCCTCACCGAGAGCATCAATGAGAGCGGGGTAACTGAGAGCGGCATGGACTTGTTCGGCGGTGATGACTTTCATGAGTGGGGTATTTCGATGGCTGGTTGGTGCGTCAGGCAAAGGCGAAACGCCAGCAAAAATTTACGGTGGTGGCGGGGCGGCCATGCCGGGACGCCGTGGGCTTTCTTCGCGGTTGAAAATGGTTTCCATGCGATCCAGATATTTCGATAGATCGTCCTGACGGCTGTTTGGTTTCGACTTGAGCCCTTCCTTGAGGCGAAGGTAATCATCGAATGCGCCGCTGGTTTGGCGGGCACGGGTGATTTCAAACCAATCGAGATAATCGCGGGCGCGGGCTGCCCGGGTTACCATCGTCGTGCGGTTTTCCTGCAATTCAGCAAGCCCTTCAAGCACGTCTTTAGTCTGGTTTTTTACGACAGCGCCGAGGATGGTTTGATACTGGGCTAACAACGGTCGATAAGATGGGAAACACCGATAACTGAGACGAACGAGCGCGTCTTGTGCGGGACGCACCGCAGCAGCGCGTTCGGCCTGCGGTAGGGGGGCGAGTTCCGGCCATGCGGCGAGTTCTCTCTGCTGCAAGCCCCCTTCCTCCGTTCGGAAATTCAGCAGCAGCCCTTCGGCCAGTGCGGCTTCGGTTTGTGCGATCGTGAAGATATCAGTCAGTAAGTTGAGTCCGCCCTTATTGGCGAGTTGCAACGCCCACCATTTTGCGAGGCTGGTTTCCGATAGATTGAGTTCGGGGAAATGCCGCCGCAGCAGGGCGGGCATTTCACCTTCGTAGCCGGCGACATCGGTGAGAAATGCGCGGAATCCCTCCTTGCCCTGCGGTTGTTCTAACAATGCCATGACCAGCGCTCCGGCCGACACGCGGAAAGCGGCCCGCGTGGCACCATCGAGATTCTCGAATTGGGGGTCGGTGGTGGCAAAGAGGTCGTCTATTTTGAACAGCCCGCCTTGTTTGAAAAGGGCCTCATAAAGACGGCGTTCGCTTTGGTTGAGGCGCCATGCGGTGGCTTCGCGCAAGCCATCGGTAAGCCAGGGCGGCACGCGCAGCGGGTTTTCCACTGCTCCCGCCGGAAGTGCTTTCAAGGCCCGCTCATAGAGTAATATGGCGGTGACGTAGCGTTTGAATCGCTCTTGTTCGAGTCCGGGTCCGAGGTGTTTATCGATCCGGAGTTGCCGGGCACCTTCTACAATCAACTGACCTGTGGCGATCGTTCGCGGGGGGAGGAGATCACCGGTTTTGCCATGCAAGAAAATGGCGACTGGCACTTTCCATTCATCTTTCTCACCGGTGAGATAAAGCAGTTCATTCTTTGTTTCCTCCGCCAACATCGCCACGGTTGCGCGATCGAGACTGCTTCCGCCGGAAACCCGAAATTGGTTTGTGCGGCTGAGTACTTTGTCATCGTCGTGTGACAGCGCTTGCGCCGGAGGCTCAACTACCTGAATCGCGCGTGGCGCGTCCTGCGCTGTGGCGACATACGCGGAAAGCAAGAAGCCAACGATCTGAAAACGCGCGTTCATGGGATGCTAAAACGTCGGCGGCAGATTCTCCGGACCGCTGGATGGTGCCAGTGGATTTAAAATCAGGTTTTTTTTCTCGATTGTGATGCGGGCCATTTCCTCGAATCCGAGATGAATTTCCTCGTTGAACACAGCCGCTAATTTCTGATAGGCCGGCAGCACCATGATGAGGAATCCCTGTGGGATCACCAACTTCCCGAAACGACCGCCGCGTGTCGGCCGCGGTAGCAATTCATGATATGGCCCGCCATGCAGTAAGACTTCAGTTGCGATGTTCTTGGGACCCTGGGTTTGCTGGATCTGAAGAAACATCGAAACCGTGAAGAGTCGCCCCAGAATCTTGCGCTCCATGACGATCTCCGCCTGACCGTCGGTCAATCGCACCCAGACACGTTCCAGTGAGACCACGTCAGCGAGTAGCCCGCCTTGCTTAACCACAAGCTTGCGGCCGAGCCAATGATTGATCTCCATTTCAGTGAGCGTCAGTGGATACCCGCGCTTGATCGAGTTTTGGAGAACCTCTTGCATGTTTCGGTCTGGCGCGGCTACGGGCAACGGTCCGTAGCCGTCGATGTCCGACAAGTCCTGTGGTTGAGTGATGAAATAGACCGCGGTTCCAAAACTGCAGGCAAGCACCATGAGTATCAAAAAAAACAGTTTGCCCAGGCAGCTGCCGCCAGATTTTTGCTTTGTAGGTTCCGCCATGAGATTTTCACATAGCATGGGGTCGGCCGCTTGCAAAGCCTAGCTTCCGGGTGAGGCGGTTTCTCACACCAACTGCGTCTCTACGAGAAAGCGATATGTGCCATCGCGCTCGATGAGTTCGTCGTGAGTTCCGCTTTCGACGATCTTGCCGTGGTTGAAAACGAGGATCCGATCCGCGTGCCGGACGGTCGAGAGGCGGTGGGCGATGACTAAGCTGGTACGGCCTGCCATGAGGCGTTCAAGCGCTTCGTTGACAAGGCGTTCGCTCTCGGAATCGAGGGCGGAGGTGGCCTCGTCTAACAATAGAATCCGTGGATCGGCGAGGATGGCGCGGGCGATAGCGATGCGTTGGCGTTGGCCGCCGGAAAGTTTGGCGCCGCGTGGGCCGACCAGAGTTTCGTAGGATTCCGGCAGGGTGGCGATGAAGTCGTGGGCATTGGCCAGTCGCGCGGCATCTTGGATTTCCTGTTCGGATGCGCCGGGTTTGCCGTATTCGATGTTCTCGCGGATGCTGCCGCCGAAGAGTAGGACTTCCTGCGGAACGATGGCTATTTGCGAGCGGATGGCCTGCAATGATAATTCAGAGGCCGGGCGGTTATCGAAAAAGACCCGGCCATTGGTGGGATCGTTGAAACCTAGAATCAGGGAAAAGGTGGTGGATTTTCCCGCGCCGGACGGGCCGACGAGAGCGACGCGTTGGCCGGGGGTGATGAGGAAATCCAAGCCGTGAAGGACTTCGATATCAGGCCGTGATGGATAGCGGAATGAGACATTCTCAAATGATAGGTACCCCCCGAGTTTTGCATCGGCATCGCCATCGACCCGCTCGGGTGTTAGATCGAGTAGCTCACGTAAGCGTTCGGTAGCGCCAGCGGTTTGTTGGAGTTGTGAGATGATCTCCGGAAACGAACCAAGTGAGGCGCCGACGAAGATGGAGAAGAGGATGAACGACACAAAGTTTTTGCCATCGATTTCGCCATTGGCCATCATCCGCGCGCCATGCCAAGCGACGAATGAAATGGTTCCGAATAGAGCGAAAATGACGAATGAAAGAAATGCCGCGCGCGATTTGGCACCGCGCATGGTGACACCGAGAAACGTCTCCAGTGCGCGCCCGTAGCGGGCGGATTCAAAGGATTCGTTGGTGAATGCCTTCACATCGGCGATGCCTTGAACGGTTTCCTCGATCACGCTACTTGCATCGGCAAGTGAATCCTGTGACGCCTTTGAGAAACCTTTCACCTTCCGCCCGAAGATCGCGATGGCCAGCATCACAAGAGGCACGCTGCCGAGCATGATGAGCGAGAGTTTCCACGAGGCCACGAAGATGAAGATCAGTCCGCCAACCATGATGACGCTTTGACGGACTGCCTGGGGCACGGTGGTGATCAAGGTCTCGCGCACCACGCCAAGGTCGGAGGACACGCGGTTGCTGAGTGCGCCGGAGCGCTGTTCATGAAAATAGGACATTGGCAAGCGGACCAAGTGCGAGAAGAGATCCCTGCGGAGGCGGTTGAGGGCGGACTCGCCGGATCGGATGAAACCTTGAACCCGGAAAAACGCGATAAAGGCCTGAAGGCT
>CAYRLT010000092.1:0-3455 GCA_964425095.1 uncultured Luteolibacter sp. | reverse complement strand
TTCGGATTCGGTGTGGATATTGCCGTAAAATCACTTGCACCGCTCTGAGCGGCGCCGACAACATCCATGGCAAATTCCTGGGATGACGCCCCCCGGTGATGAATATAGCTCAGAGGAACAAATGCCATATGCAGATTCCCTTTCAGGGGGAAGATATATTTACTTTTGTTTTCATAATATGTCAGCCGGACGGGAAATGTCAGGCGCTTTGTTTCTCCGCCATTCTTTACAGCGATAACCACCTGGAGAGAATCTATTTTCGAATGGCCTATATAATGCAGATACGTTATCCTCGAGAGAGGAAGAAGCACGCTCTGGCCTGCCGATGCGGAGCCGTTGTCGGATAAAACACCTTCGGGGATAACAATGTCGCCGTAGGTAACCTGAAGTGAAAACAGAGGCGGCCTGTTTTTGTTGAGCGTATTTGCCGTATTCCGGACGGCATCAAGCAGATCCTTTGCGGGAATTTCCAGGGAAACGGTTTTTGTATCGTCGGATTTGCCGAATACTTCTACTTTATCAATATTAATTATGTTTTTGCCATTGTTTGTCACAACCAGATCGGGAAGCTTGATATCAACAATCCGCCAGTTGCCGATTTCGCACAGCACCGGGATGACTTTTTTCCCCGCGGCAAAATAACGGATCTCAATTCCTTCCGTCATCTGTGTTTCCGGCGCGGCCGATCCTCCCCAGGCTAAACAGATAAAAGACATGAGACCAAAAACGGCAACGACCAGACCCCTCAATATTCTTTTGAAGTGATTCCTCACTGTTCCTCCTTTTAAACTGAAATGCTTCGATCTCGTTCCTGGTAATTTTTGATATTTGATTTGATAAGAACTTCCTTACATTGTTTCGAAATCCTGAGTGTCAAGCTATGTCCTCGAGGATTGCGGGCATGTGGAACGCGCTTTCGAGCAACCGGCGCCGCTCTCCTGCGGTCATCAGGGCAGCCGCGCAGATGCTGCATCGGGGTCTTGAACGATTCCCGCCAGCAGGGTTTCGAAATGCGCCGCCATGCGCTCGATGGTGGCGGTGTCAAACAATGCGGCGTTGAATTCCAGGGCTCCGCACAACTCCCCGCCGGTCTCTTTCAACGAAAGCGTGAGGTCGAAGGTATTCCCGGCCGAGGGCCGTGCCAAGTCCACGGGAGTGGTCACTAAACCAGTTAATACGAACTCCTGTTTGGGTATGTTCTGCAGCACGAACAGTGTTTGAAAGACGGGGCTGTAGAGAACGCTCCGGTCGGGCCGCAGAGCCTCCACAATCCGGTCGAAAGGGACGTCCGGGTGCGCATATCCATTTACAGCGGCGCGGTGAGCGCAGGCCTGAATCTCGCGGAATGTCGCCCCGTCCCGCCACTGCAGCCGAAGCGCGAGCGTGCTCACGAAGAAACCGATGAGCGCCTCGGTCTCCACCGGATACCGGTTGGCCAGGGCGGTCCCGATCACAACGTCTTCCGGGTTGCCGTGCCGCGACAACAGAATCGCATATGCCGCAAGCAGGGTAACGAAGAGGGTCGTTTCCGATTCACGGCTGAGGCGCCGCAACCGCGTGGTGAGTTCACGATCAAGGTGCAGCCGAACCATACCTGCATGAAATTCTCCTCCGGCCTGGTGCGGGCGGTCAAGCGGCAACTCCACGAGTGGCGGTGCACCCCGCAGATGATCCTGCCAGTAGTCGAGCTGCTTCGTCAGCCGTTCTTTAGCCAGCCAACGCCGTTGCCACACGGCGTAGTCCGCGTATTGCACCGGCAGTTCAGGGAATGGATCTTCCCGGCCCGTGAGACACCCGCTGTAGATCGCCGAGAGTTCCCGCAGCAGAACCTGGACCGACCAGTCATCACCGATGATGTGGTGCATCGCCAGGTGCAGAACGTGGTGGTCCCCGGCAAGGCGGATCACCCGCACACTCCACAAGGGGCCTTTGGCAAGGTCGAAGCGCCGGCTGCTGGCCGCGCGGAGGCTGGCATCGAGCGCCGCGTCACGCCGGTTCTCCGGCACATGCCGCAGGTCCTCGAAAGAGAGCACGCTCGCATATTCGGGTGCAATGATCTGTACCGGGCGGTTGCCCAAAAACCGAAATGATGCACGCAAGTTTTCGTGACGGCCGCCGATCACCGCGAACGCTCTTTCCAGCGCCGCCGGATCCAGAGAACCTTCCAGACGAAACGCCCGCACCATGTTGAACGTCTCACTCGGTCCCTCCATTTCGGCAAAGAGCCACAGCCGCTGCTGCGCAAAGGACAGCGGCATCCCCGCGCCCCGTGACTCCGGACGAATCGCCTCATCCGCTTCGATGCTGCGCGCGCGTTCAACCGCCTCCGCCAATCGTGCGATCGTGGAACACTCGAACAGGCAGTGGGGCGGCAGCATCACGCGAAAAACAGCGGCAATACGAGCCACCACTTGCAGGGCCAGCAGGGAATGGCCGCCCAGGGCGAAGAAGTTCTCCTGAATGCCGATCCGTTCCCTGCCGAGAAGCGCCGACCAGATTTCCTTCAGGCGCTGTTCGACGGCAGTGCGGGGGGCCACGTAAGCCGTGTCCGGCCGCAGCCCGGCCAAGCGCGGGTCGGGCAGCGCAAGGCGGTCGAGTTTGCCGCTCTCCGTTAAGGGGAGGGAGTTCATGAGGACGAAGCTCGCGGGCGTCATGTAGTCGGGCAGGGCCGCGGCAACGAGAGCGCGCAGGTCGTTGATGGAAGGTGGCGCATCGGGGCGCGCGGGAACCAACCAGGCAGCCAGGTTCTGTTCGCCTGTCGCATCGAGCCAGGCGGTCACGGCCGCGTCACGGACCAATCCGGTGGCGGTAAAAAATGCCTCTACTTCGGCGGTCTCCACGCGGTAACCTCTGATCTTGACTTGGAAATCGCGCCGTCCCAGATGCAACAGACAGCCATCGGGGAGCATTCGGCCCAGATCGCCGGTGCGGAACAGACGCCGGTCGCCGCCCTCCGGGTCAGGCACAAAGGCCGCCTCCGTCAGCTCGGGATGGCCCCAATAGCCGCGGGACAGATAGCGGCTCCGCACCACGATTTCGCCGGCAGCACCCGCGGTTACCGGCTTCCCCTCAGTATCCCACAGCAGCAACTCGATATCTTCCGCCGCATACCCCGCCGGTACGGTGCTTCCCTCAATCCGCGTGCCGGCGCAAACCAGGAACTGGCAGATGGGACTGATTTCGGACCCGCCGAGGTTCACGATCATCCGGCAGTCTTCGGAAAAGTGGCGCTGGTAAAGATACACATCACCGGCATAGACCGTTTCGCTGCCCACCTCGATCAGACGCACCGACGGGAACCGGTCCTCCGGAGTGAGCAGGCGGCAGAAGTGGCGAAACATGGTGGCCACCGCGAAGAATACCGTGATCTGTTTATGCCGCAGCCAGTCGGCCAGGCCGGTGAGGCCTTCGCGCTTCACGTCGAAGCAAAAGAGCGCCGCTCCATTGAGCAGGGC
>CAYRLT010000091.1:0-5218 GCA_964425095.1 uncultured Luteolibacter sp. | reverse complement strand
ATCTCAATTCTTGTGGCTTGCCGCGCCCCGCTGGGCTTCCTAGAGTCCCCCGCCACACCAAGCACCGGGCATTCCCCCTCGCAGTGCCCCCAATTAACAGGAACGATGAGCGCCAAACAATCCAATCCCAGTCACGATCACGATGCGATCCACAAGCCATCGAAGGAATTTTCCGCGAAAGCCCGCATCCCATCGATGGCGGCTTACAAGAAACTTTACAAAGAATCCATCGCCAAGCCCGCGAACTTCTGGGCGGGCGAGGCCAAGGAACTCACCTGGCGGAAAAAATGGAACAAGGTGCTGGACTGGAAAGCACCCTTCGCAAAGTGGTTCGATGGAGGCAAACTCAATGTCTGCGAAAACTGCGTGGATCGCCATGCCGAAGGACCGCGCAAAAACAAAGCGGCCATCATTTGGGAAGGCGAACCCGGTGACAAACGCGTGCTCACCTACGGACAACTCCACCGCGAGGTCTGCCGTTTCGCCAATGTACTCGAAAAGAAAGGCGTCAAATCCGGAGAACGCGTGCTGATTTACATGCCGATGATTCCCGAAGCGGCAATCGCCATGCTGGCCTGCGCCCGCATCGGCGCGGTCCACAACGTGGTGTTCGGCGGCTTTGCCTCAGAGGCCATCGTCGATCGCTTGGAAGATTCCGGCGCCACCACCGTCATCACGGCGGACGGCGGCTGGCGGCGCGGTAAAGTCGTCGCGCTCAAACCCGTTGTTGATGAAGCGCTGGCAAAATACAAACACGTCAAACGCGTACTCGTCGTCCAGCGTTGCGGCAACGATGTGGCGATGGAACCGAAACGCGATTCATGGTGGCATGAGGAAGTCGCCCTGGTTTCCGGTAAACACAGCGCCAAGGCCTTCGATTCCGAACATCCGCTCTTCGTGCTCTACACCTCCGGCTCCACCGGCAAGCCCAAGGGCATTCTGCATACTTCCGGCGGCTACCTAACCGGAACCTACTCCACTTGCAAATACATCTTCGACATGCGCGACGAAGATGTTTACTGGTGCACCGCTGATATCGGCTGGATCACCGGACACTCCTACATCGTATACGGCCCGCTTGCCAATGGCGTCACGCAAGTGATGTATGAAGGCGCTCCGAACTTCCCTGACTTCGGCCGATTCTGGAAAATGATCGAGGAATACGGCGTGACCATTTTTTACACGGCTCCCACCGCCATCCGCGCTTTCATCAAAGCCGGTGATCATTTCCCGGCAGCATGCGATCTCTCATCACTGCGCTTGTTAGGTTCGGTCGGCGAGCCGATCAACCCGGAAGCATGGAATTGGTACCACAAGCACATCGGCGGCGGCAAATGCCCGATCGTCGATACCTGGTGGCAGACGGAAACCGGCGCGATCCTGATTTCCCCGATCCCCGGTGCCACCCCATGCAAACCCGGCACCGCCACGCATCCCTTCTTCGGCATCGACGTCGCCATCCTCGATGACGCCGGCAAAGAATGCGGGCCGGACCAAGACGGCCGCCTCGTCATTCGCAAACCATGGCCGTCGATGATCCGCACGATCTACGGCGACAAGGAACGCTATAAAAAAACCTATTGGTCGGACTACCCCGGCATCTACACCGCAGGCGATGGCGCCCGCCGCGACAAAGATGGCAATTTCTGGATCATCGGCCGCCTGGATGACGTGCTCAATGTTTCCGGCCATCGCCTCGGCACGGCGGAAATCGAGAGTGCACTGGTTTCCCATCCCGCCGTAGCAGAGGCCGCCGTGGTGGGTCGGCCAGATGACATGAAAGGCCAAGCGCTTGCAGCCTTCGTGACGTTGAAGGGGAATTGCAGCGAATCCGAAGAACTCCGCGAGGAATTGCGCAGGCATGTCGGTAAAGTGATCGGTGCCATCGCCAAGCCCGATGATCTTTACTTCGCTCCGGGCTTGCCAAAAACGCGCTCCGGGAAAATCATGCGTCGCCTGTTGAAAGAACTTGTCTGCACTGGTAAAATCGCTGGCAACGTGACTACACTGGAAGATTTTTCGATCATTGAGAGTCTCCAACAGAAAATCTCACAATAGGTCTCTCTATGACGTCCACCCGCTACTTCATCGCCCGTATCGCCCTAGCCTTCGGCTATTACCAAAAAAGCCTGCGCATGGGCGATGCCGCCGGCGAGATGCACTTGCTCCGTGAAGCCGAAACCCAACTCGGCATCGCCATCTGGGAAAATGTCGAAAATGTCGAAGCCCTCTCCGTGGAGTATTGGAATCTCCGGAAATTGATCAAGGAACGCGATAATATCCGTGAAAACCTCATCATCTGTCAGACACGCCTCGATCAAGCGCACGAGGAACGGGCTCATATCCTTAACATGACCCCGGAGGGAAATCAGGAACTGATAGACGAGCGGACTAAGCTGCTCTCCGAACTGGAAACCCTCTCGATGCGGCGGGATCAAATCGTCACGGAAGCCCAAGAAGTCCGCAGATGCCACATCGGCCTCAAAACAAAACTGGAAGTCCTAACCGATCATGCTCGCGGCTCGGCGGCGGACGAAGCGGAAATCGATAAGGTCAAGTCGCAGCTCCAAGAGCTGAAAATCCGCTTCGCCGAACTCAAAAAAAAGCGCCTCGAAATCAGCCGGGAAAGCGAATCCACCGATTTGAAAATCAACCAGCTGGAGGAAAAGCTCAAAGAAAACCGCGGCGGACGAAGGGTTCTCGCATCCGAGGCGTTCCAAGTGATCGGCGAGGGCAATAAGGAGATTTCCACACTGCGCGCCGAAAGCGGCGTGATCGATACCCGAATGCGCCAGCTTTATGCCGACATCGGCCGCTACGTGAGCCGCAACACGCGGATTGATCGCGCCTGTGCTGCCGCCGCGGCCTCGCATCATGGGCTGGTTGATGTAATGCACGCGCTGCGCCGCTCGATCACCCTCAACCACCGCCTCGCAGACCTCGCCTGAGTTTCTCACGCCCCGTTGGATTACCGCAGGGGTTCGCCCTCTTTATTATCCATCAGATAACCAGGCAGAAACGGAATCACCAACAGCACCAAGGCGGTTGTGCCGGCGTTGATCCAGACCAGATTCTTGAAGGGCAGATGAAAGTGATCGTAGAGGTAGGAACCCAGTATATCGGAAGCCATCAGACTTAGGTTCCAGAAGGCGAGCATCATCGCATAGCCCAACGCTTCCGATCCCTTGGGCGTGGCGCGGGCAGCCAGGTCATACAACGGAAGTTGGGCGAGGGTGAAGCCGAGCATGCCTAAGCCTTCGATGACGATGGCCGTCCCATGGGACACATAGCCGAGGTAGCAAAGGGAGGTGATGACCGTGCAGACAATCGACATGAACAGCAGCCCGCGCAGCCGGAATCTCCGGCAGAGAAATGGATAGATCATAGCTCCGATCAGCCCCATGATGCCGGCGGCCACCATCAGATTGCCGATGAACTGCGGGGTGAATTTTAGCACGTTGGTCTGATAGTAAAACAGCGGGGTTTTGAACCCGGGAGAGAGCTGGACCAGGAACAGCAGTCCACCGCAGATCCAGAGGTTCCTGCTGCGCAGAACCACCCTGAGTTGCTGGACAATGCCCATCAGCGGATGTTCCCCGGATTTCCGCTTGGCCGCCGGACGCTCGCGAAGGAGCAGCAGAGTGACCGGAATCATCGAGAAAAAAAGCACGCCGCCAATGAGGGTCGTCCATCCGAACCAACGGGAGGCAAGAAATCCTCCGACCGGCCCGACGAAGAGCAGCACGACATTGGCAACGATCATCCGGATGGAACTGAGCCGTCCGGTGGCACCGTAGGTCTGACCACCCTCGACGAGCAATCCTCCGACCACGACGCTGGTCACCACCGCCATGATGTTGAAGGCAAAGGCGGTGATCACCATTGAATGGTAGGTCTGGGGCACGATGCCCAACGCCAGCCACAAACAGCCCGCTAACCCCGCGCCAAGCAAAAGATAGTTGCGGTGCCGACTTCCAAAAAAAGGAACGCCATCGACAAACAGTGCGGCGATCGGCTTAAAACTCCAAGGAAGAAGCGCCAGCGAGAACCAAGCGGCCATTGCCGTTGGGCTGAGTTGGAGTTGGTCTTTCAACAGAAACTGCAGCGGCTTCTCGCCGATGCTGACCAACTGCCCCAGGTTGGTCACCACCATTCCCCAACAGACCAGGGCGGAGTAGCGACGCAGGCTCATGGTTGGCTGCGAAGGAAGTGACTCAACCGGAATGGCGACGGCTTGGTTTGTTAGGCTCATGATTTTGTTCCCGTGGCGGATATGCCGATCGTGATTTCCGTACTGAGTAAAATGAATCTCATTTCAGCTCGCGTCGGAGTTCAGTGATACAATCACGAATTTCAAATGCGGAGCACCGCAAATGCGCGAGCGCGGCGAGTTGATCCGGGTCTTCTTCCGCAGACATCAACTCTTGGCAGGCACCCACCGCTTCGTTGAGCCAGCTCAAACAGCGCTTGAGAACTGCCAGCACATAGCCCGTCTCCGGCTCATAACCACTGTTGTGCCCATTGAGCGCACCCGCCAGCTTGCCGCTAACTTGCAGCAGATTGGAAACCAACAGATAACCGGGAGTTCCCTGCCCGGCATCCCGCTGGACCACATCCATCGCCCGCATCGCGAGCTCCTGCGCCTTGATTTGCAACGGATGGTCATCGTCATCAAACTCCCCATCCTCAATCTCGGCGAAATCATCCTCATCTTCGTCTTCATCCGGATCGAAGGCGATTTGCTCTTCCTCGGAAAAGTTTCCGGCACCCGCCTCATCCCTCTCGGCCAGCGCGTCGAGCAGGCCATCCCACCCCATCACGAACGCTTCTTTTTGCTCGCTGTCCCCGTCCTCCATGTATTTCTCCAGCACTTCCTGATAGGCCTCCGAGAGGCGATCGGATTCTTTCAACCGTTCCTCCCAGGCAAATTCGTCGAGCTCGTCAGAGCTCGCCATTTCTTCTGCTGAGGGCTCGCGCCGACGAATCACCTGAGCCATGAAATCCCGCATCGCATTGAGATTGGCGAGTTTCTGCGCTTCCTCCGCATCCTCGTCCATCTGCCACTCGTGCGGGGAAATTTCCATCACATACGAGGTCGCCTCAATCAACACCCTGCCGTTGATCTCGCTAAACCACTCAAGATAAAGGGTGTTTCGCCACTCAAAGGGAATCTCCACTTTTTCTTCGTAAAGCCGGTGCATTTCGTCTTCATCCACCG
>CAYRLT010000090.1:0-2468 GCA_964425095.1 uncultured Luteolibacter sp. | reverse complement strand
AACATCCGTTCATCCTCGGCAGTGAGTGTGATGTGCTCAGTGTCCCGGGCCGCGAACAAGCCATCATGGCCAAGGTGGATGAGTTTCTCAAATCCTGATAGTTTCCAAAATGAATAGCCTCGAACGATACCTCTCCACCATCGATGGCCGCCCGGTGGATCACCTCGCCCGCATCCCGATTCTCATGCAATTCGCCGCCGAACACATCGGCAGTAATTACGGAGCCTTCGCATCCGATTACCGAGTGCTCACCGAAGCGAATCTCGTCTGCGCCCGTGAGTTTGGCATCGATCAGGTGAGCACGATTTCGGACCCCTACCGGGAAACTCAGGGCTACGGCGCGAAAATCATCTACGGGCAGGACATGGTGCCTTGTTGTGAGAAATATCCGCTTGAAGATGATCCGGATCTAACGAAATTATCCCGGCCGGATCCGTTGAAGTCCGAACGCATGCGCGACCGCATCGAGGCGGTGCGCGCCTACCATGCCCAAGTCGGCGGTGAATACTCGATCCTTGGGTGGGTCGAAGGACCGACAGCCGAGGCCACCGACTTGCGGCGCATGGACAACTTTTTCATGGATCTGATGGACGATGAGGAATACGCCGGAGAGCTGATGGACTTATGTGTGGATGTGGCGCTGGATTTCGGCCGCGCGCAGATCGAAGCCGGAGCGGACACCATCGGCATCGGCGATGCCGCTGCCAGTCAGATTTCACGTGACCTCTATGAGGAATTCATCCTGCCACGAGAGCAACGACTCGTCCGTGGATTGAAGGAAGCGGGAGCTAAAGTCCGCATGCACATTTGCGGCAATATCACCCACCTACTGCACGGTCTCGCAACGCTGGATCTCGACATCATCGATATCGACCACATGGTGGATCTGCGCATCGTGCGCAAGGAGCTCGGCACCCGCACGGTCATCGGCGGCAACATCGATCCGGTCGCCGGCGTGCTACGCTCCACGCCCGACGCGATCCGCCAGGCCGTGCGCGATTGCTACGCGCAGGCGGGCAATCCCTTCATGGTCGGCGCCGGTTGTGAAATCCCCAGCCGCACGCCGGTCGAAAACCTGCGCGCTTTGTGCGAACCGGTGCCATACCGGCACACATGACTGTTTGCATTAGCGGTTCCGTTAGTCATTCGGTTGAGTTGAGTTTCTGTCGTTTTGAACAAAGTCGGAGCTGCGTGATATATACGATTAAGAGGGTTGATTGCCTGCCGTTTTGCTGAAAGCCTCCGTCCATGCTCCGACCACGCAGAAAATACACCGTTTACGATCTACAACAGCTGAAGGGAAAACGTTGTTTGACCCATATTCATGTGAAGTCCGTAGAGGAAGCCGCCGCCGCGGAAGAAGCGGGCGTGGACTTGATGAGCTGCAGCTTTGATTCGCCTGAAGCTCAGGCAAGGCTGCCATTGCTCGCCGCCGCCGCGCCGAATAGTTTTCTATCCGCTGCCACGCCGCATGCTCTCGCCACTCCGGAGGAAGCGATCCGGGTGGGATTCAAGGCTTTGGAAATGGGCGCGAGCTCGGTGTATTGCTCCGCCAGCCCGTTCATCATCGAGGCCATGTCGCGGGAACGGATTCCAGTAGTGGCGCATCTGGGCATGATCCCACGGCATGTCACATGGACCGGCTATCGCGCCATCGGCAAAACGGCCGGGGAAGCGCGTGAACTCTATCAAGCGATGAAAGACCTTGAAAACGCCGGGGCCTACGCGGCGGAATTGGAATGCGTGCCGCACAACCTCGCCAGCTTCCTTTGCTCGCAAACCCGCATGATCCTCATGTCGCTGGGATCCGGCGATGGCTGTGACACGCAGTTTCTTTTTTCAGATGATATTCTCGGCGATTACGACGAACGCCTCCCCCGTCACGCCAAGGCTTACCGTAACTTTCTGGAGGAAAACCGGCGCTTGCAACGGGAACGTGTCGCCGCCTTTGGTGAATACATCGCCGACGTCAAGGAGGGCCGTTTTCCGGAGCGATCCCATCTCGTCGAGATGGACGAGACGCTGCTTCAGGAGGTGGTCCGCTCGATTGGCGGAAAATGATAGACTAACGGATATCGACCGTGAAACCGGGTGACTCCAATTGGCTCCGGGCGGAGACGCCCGGGCCACTGTGACGGCTCATCCCGTATCCCTACAAATCAAGATTGCGTGGAGGGCGTGCAGAGTTCGACGACGATGCCGTCCTTGTCCCGCACGAAGGCGACAATCTGACCCCATGGTTTGGAGATCGGCTTGGAAATGGGGATGGCCCCGGCGGCAAGCGCGCGATCGTAAGCGGCTTGGACATCATCGGTGACGAAGGCCAGTTCGAAGCCGGCGGGCGGGCGCTTTGGATCATTTTCCTCAAAGCCGCAGGGCAGGTTGGATTTCGCCAGGCCATTGGCAGCAAAGGCCAGGGTGGTGGCACCCGTATCCATTTCCGCATACATGCCCGCCTCATGGACGAA
>CAYRLT010000089.1:0-7818 GCA_964425095.1 uncultured Luteolibacter sp. | reverse complement strand
CCCATGACGGCGATTTCAGCGGTGGGCCAGGCGAAAACGAAGTCCGCGCCGAGGTCGCTGGGGCACATGGCGAGGTAGGCGCCACCGTAGGCTTTGCGGCAGATGAGGGTGATTTTGGGCACGGTGCCGGATGCCCATGCGAAGAGCATTTTCGCGCCGTGGCGGATGATGCCGCCGCGTTCCTGGGCGAGGCCGGGCATGAAGCCTGGAACATCGACAAGCGAGAGGATAGGGATCGAGTAGATGTTACAAACGCGGATGAAGCGGGCGGCTTTGTCTGATGCGTCGATGTCGATGCACCCGGCCTTGAAGGTTGGTTGGTTGGCGATGATGCCGATGACGTGGTTTTCGAGTTTGGCAAAGCCGGTGAGCATGTTTTTCGCGAAGTCCGGCTGGATTTCAAACCAGGAACCCGGGTCCATGAGGCGGTTGATGACCTGCTGCATGTCGAGTGGAGACTTGGGATCGGCCGGGATGATTTCGTTCATGCCCGGATCCTCGATGAACGGGATCTCATTGTTCATCTTGTGCGGTGGATCGCCAAGATTGTTGGATGGTAGGTAATCGAGTAGTTTTTTGGCCAGATCCATCGCGTGTTGGTCGTCCTCGGCGATGAGATGGATGTTGCCGGAAATCTGGGCATGGGCATCGGCGGAGGCAAACTGGTCGAGTGAGGCGGTCTGGCCGGTGGCGGCCTTGATGACGTCCGGGCCACAGATGAACATGTTGGAGTTCTTCCGCGTCATGATGATGAAATCCGTGAGTGCGGGCGAGTAGGCGGCACCGCCAGCGCAGGGACCGGCGATGATGGAGATTTGTGGGATGACGCCGGAGGCGAGCACGTTGCGGAAGAAGATTTGGCCGTAGCCGGAGAGTGCTTCGATGCCCTCCTGGATGCGGGCACCGCCGGAGTCGTTGATGCCGACGACGGGCATGCCGGCCTTGATTGCGAAGTCGAGCAGGTCGCAGATTTTCTTGGCGTGGATGGCGCCGACAGCACCGCCGCCGACGGTGAAATCCTGGGCATAGGCTGCGACGGGGCGGCCATCGACATAACCGGTGGCGCAGACGACGCCGTCACCGGGCATCTTGCGTTTTTCGAGGCCGAAGTTGATGCATGAATGATGGGCGTGCATACCGAACTCAATGAAAGAGCTGCCGTCGAAGAATGCGGCAAGGCGTTCACGGGCGGATAGCAGGCCTTTTTCGTGGCGTTTTTCGATGCGGTCGATGCCGCCTCCGATGAGAGCTTCTTCGCGTCGGAGCTTGAGAGCCTCCAGTAGTGATGGGTCGATGGCCATGGTGTGATTTATAGTTTCGGTGGGGAGCGGCGGGTGGGATCAGTGGTGGGCGGATTGGCAGAACTCGGTGAGCACGCCGAAGGTGGACTTCGGGTGGAGGAAGGCGACGAGTTTGTCGCCAGCGCCTTCGAAGGGGACTTCGTGGATGAGGCGGGCGCCCTTGTCTTTGGCTTGGGCGAGTTGGCCGGTGATATCGTCGGTGGCGAAGGCGATATGGTGAATGCCACCGGAAGGGTTTTTTTCGAGAAACTTGGCGATCGGGCTGTCGGGGGAGGTGGGTTCGAGCAGTTCGATGTGGACGTCACCTGCGGCGAAAAAAGCGGTGCGGACTTTTTGGGATTCGACTTCTTCACGGCCTTCGCAGGCGAGGCCGAGAACGTTTTCATAGTAGGGGATGGATTCTTCGAGTGAGTTGACGGCGATACCCAAGTGGTCGATTTTCGTAATCATTTTGCAGTGTTTGGAGGCGTGTTTGAAGGGAGCATTGCAGGTATTGGGGGGCTGGCACCGCAGGAAGTTGCTAAGGCTACGCGTATTTTACCCCCGGTTTTCGGCAAACAGTCGAAGGTTTTGCAGTAGGCTTCGAGAAGTCCAGATCATAGCAGAATGCGCGCCGTCATTCCCTTGTGTTACGTTTAATTCTGCTCATTTGGATCCTGATGCCATGGGATGCCATTATTGGAATTGCGCTGGAGTTCGGCGATGACTTGGGCTCCGAGGAGGAGGATTAAAGCGATGGCTTCCATCGTGAGGAGAACGATGATAATGGTGGCCATTGAGCCGTAGAGTACATTGACCGATGAAAAATGTGTGTAATAGGCGACTAGCAAGTGGCGGGTGATTTCCCACAGCACGGTGGCGGTGAAACCACCGGCGAGGGCGCGGCCGAATGAAACGCGGGCCACGGGCATGATCTTGTAGAGTAGAGTGAAAAGCAGGACGAGTCCCAGAATCCCGGTCGCGTAAAGGAGTGGTCCGATGTAGGGGTTGACGAGTTGCTGGATATCCGGAAATCGCTTGAGGATGCCGACGCGGGCATCGATGGCGGCATTTAGGGATGTGATGAGGATGAGTCCCGCGGCGACGATCAGGATGAACAGGTAGGGCAGTAGGGCGGAAACCCAGAACTTGCGTTTGAGTGAAGGCAGCGGGCGGTGAAAGATGATAGCGAAGGCATCTTCTAATACCCGGAAAGCCTTGGAGCTGAAAAACATCAGTGTTACGAGACTGATCCCTCCGACCACGCCGCGGTTGTCGAGAAATCCTTCCAGCACCTCGGACAGCATGGGGACGAGACCCGGCGCGATGAGAGAGACTTCAGCTGTTAGTGATGCCATCAACAACTGGCGGTCGAACAGCCGTGAGAAAACCACCACCAGGACGGTGCAGAGCGGGATGAGTGAGAGCATCACGTTGAAAGCCACGGAGCCGGTGAGCAGCAGGCCGTGGTTGAGTAGGAAGAAATCCCTCAGCACGCGGCTGACGAAGCGGATCCCATGCGGCAGGCGCCTGTTCATCATGGAGGCAGTATGCGTCGGAAACACGGGGCGAAGCAAACCGAAAGACCGATGTGGCTGGTGGATTGTTTTGAATGCGGTGAAATCCGTAGGAGGATTTGTCATATTTTGCAGGTAAAACTAAATTTTTTGAATAAGTCTGAGGTTTTCGAGAATAGGAGCGGAGGATGTGCGAAGGAAACAACAAGAGAGCGGTTGCTTGATTGTGACAAAATCGTCACACAAAGGCCGCCATGATCTCGCTCGCAAAATTATTTGGAAAGTCGGACCGTTTTTTTGAACTGCTGGCGGCTAGTGCCAAGTCGGCGCACCAAAGCATCGAGGCGCTGGCGCGTCTTTTGAAAGAATCCAATGGTAATGTCTCCTTGGCCGAGCTCGCAGTCGCGCGCCGCAACGAGAAGAAAAACGCGGAAACCATCAGCGAGGAGTTGGTGAAGGTGTTCGTGACAGCGCTTGAGCGCGAGGACATTGAGGCCTTGTCGCGCGCGCTGTATCGGATTCCCAAGACGGTGGAGAAATTCGGTGAGCGCTATGAAATCATGCATCATTTGGTCAGTTCGGAGGACTTCGCGCCGCAGATGGCGATTGCGCAGGAAGCTTCCTTGGTTGTGGTTCGGATGGTGGATATGCTAGGGAAAAGCCCGAAGCTCGAGGACATCAAAGCGGAGAATGACAAGATGCAGGAGCTAGAGGGGCGAGCCGATCAGCTCGTGCTTGGCTACCTCAAGGAGATCTACTCGGGTCGGTTGGAACCGATCAAGGCCATGGCGATGCGCGATCTGTATGATCTGTTGGAAAAAGTCATCGACCGCTGCCGCGACGCCGGCAATGTGGTGACCCAAATCGTCCTCAAAAACTCCTGATCTGCTGCCCTTATGACGCTCGGGATCATCTTCTTGGTTATTTTCATCGCGCTGACCTTTGAGTATATCAACGGTTTCCACGATACGGCGAATTCCATTGCCACGATAGTCGGGACCAAGGTGCTGACGCCGCGCCAAGCGATCGCGATGGCCGCATGCACCAATCTGCTCGGCGCGCTTGCCGGGCATGCGGTGGCAAAGACGGTTTCTTCCGGTCTGGTGGATGCGCAATTCATCTCGCCGCTGGTGATCATTTGCGCGTTGGTGGGAGGCATCGTTTGGAATCTAATCACCTGGTGGTTCGGCATGCCATCGAGTTCCACTCACGCGCTGGTCGGCGGCATTTGCGGTGCGGCTTTTGCCAGTGCTCATAACAACTGGAAAGCTATCATTTGGTCGGTGGAAAAAGTCAAAGACGGCAAGGTGGTGATGGAGGGCGTGCTGCACAAGGTGGTTCTTCCGATGGTCACCTCGCCCGTGATTGGTTTTTTCGGTGGATTCATCATTATGGGTTTTCTTTATCTGATTTTGCGGGGGGCGCGTCCGCGTTTCGTTAACCGCTTCTTCGGCAAGCTTCAGATTGGTAGTGCGGCGTATATGGGATTTGCGCATGGTTTGGCAGATGCTCAGAAAACCATGGGTGTGATCACGTTGGCACTGGTCACCGCCACTGCCGCCGGTAGCTTTGAGCAGTTGCCATCATGGTTAGGCTTCTTACGTATGGATAAATCGGCATCAGCCGAGCGGTGCATCGTGGAGATTGGGCGCATGGATGCCTCCGACATGGAGTTGTTAGTATCGGCCGTTAAACTGGAAGCCGAGGCTATCAAAATCAAACGCGGTGAATTCCGCGAAGCCTTCCTCACATTGGCGGCCAAGACCTACGATTCGCTTGGTGAAACGGACGCCAGCCAGCGCGCCGCCGCACTGGCCGCGAGCACTCACCGTCAGGCGATCGAACGGGAAGAAGCCCGCATTCTGACCAAGGTGCCGGTGATCGGCAAGATGGTCGCCGCCAAGATCAACGACTGGGATAAGACACTCACCAAGGAAATGGCTGCCGCCACTGAGGCTGGCAAACATCCGCTCGCGGTCGCCTCCAAAAAGGTGGATGATCTATCGCCCGATGTACCGGTGTGGATTAAGTTCATTTGCTCATTGACCATGGCTGCGGGGACGGCTGCGGGCGGTTGGCGCATCATCAAAACGCTTGGCCACAAGATGGTCAAACTTCAGCCGGTGCATGGTTTCGCTGCGGAAACCACCGCAGCCACGTTGCTGGCCGTCACCGGCAGTCTTGGAATGACGGTCTCGACCACTCACAGTGTGACCACCGCCATCATGGGCGTGGGCTGCGCCAAGAGGTTCAATGCGCTCAAGCTATCACTCGTCGAGCGCATCCTCTGGGCCTGGGTTCTCACGTTACCGGCTGCGGGAATTGTCGCTTACCTCATGGTGCGATTGTTCCAGATGTTCGGCTGGATTGCTTGAATCGTTTGTTAGTGAGATGAACCAAAACGGGCACGAGAAACACTAACAGGGTTAGTGCCGAAGTGCCGAGGTCAAAGTATTTGCTGGCAAGAAATACATGAACCGGATGGGCCTCATCGAGGAAATGCCGTGGAATGCTGAGCATGAGTTTGACTCCCAAAATGCCGATCACGATGAAGGCGCAGGTTTCCAGGAAATGGAAATGGTGCATCAGTTTGACGAAGCCTTGTGCGGCGAAGCGCATTGTCAGGATACCGAGAAATACGCCGATGCAGACGAGAATCAATTTCGAGGGCATCGGGAATTTCTGCACGTAAGCGACGGCTGCCACCACATTGTCGATCGAAAAGGCCAAGTCCATGACTTCCACGGCGAACACGGTGGCCCAGAACGGACCGAGTCTTCCTATAGTGTGTCTGAAAAGCCAATTGCCTTCGGTGGCTACGGCTTCGACTCCCTCTTCTTCCACCGACTTGTGGCGTGAGAAATGTGTCCACGCCAACCAGAGGAGGTAGAGTCCTCCGACTGGTTCGAGCCACCAGATTTTGATGAGCCATGAGGCCAAAGCGAGGCATAGGCCACGGAACAGATAGGCACCCAGGATGCCATAGCGCAGGGCTTTGCCCCGTTGATCGGCCGGGAGTCGCATGACCATGGTTGCCAGTACGGCGGCATTGTCCACCGAGAGGATGCCCTCGATCAGGATTAAAATGAGCACCACCATCATCCCCGCGAAGGGATCCGGGCCGAGTATTGTGTAAGACCAATCCATGAATGTTGAGGCGGAACTTGGAGGGGGCGCGGGGCTGTGGCAATTTCAAACCCAAGCGAATCGCACACTTAGGAGTGAAGTTTGTCACAACTGGCTCAATTCAAAGCGCTGAGGGATCCTGCAGGAGCTCTGCAACCCGCTTGAGCAACATGCCGGCCCCGCCGCCATCGACGACGCGGTGGTCGAATGTGAGGAATACTTCAGCCACTGTGGCGGGGAGGAAAACCTCCGCTTGAGCGCTCCAGATCGGTTTTTTCACGCCTGCGCCGATGCCGAGGATGAGCGTTTCATTCGGTAGCGGGATGGGTGTGCCTAATGTTAGGCCGAAGGTGCCGAAGTTGGTGACTGTGGCAATTCCGCCGCGGCAATCGTTTTCGGAAAGTCGGCGGCGGCGCGCGCGGTCCACGAGATCATCGTATTCGGCGATGAGTTCGCGCAGGGGTTTTTGGTCCACCTTGCGAACCACGGGGACGACCACGCCGTCTTCGACCTGCACGGCCACGCCGATATCGAAGGCTCGCGGGTGCACTACTTTATCGCCGATCAGATATCCGGCGGTGGCTGGATTTTCGGTGAGCGCCAGTGCGAAGGCGCGCAGCATGTAGAGCGTGAGGCCGGGTTTCGGTTCGTGCGCGCGGCGATGGTCCAGCACACGATCTAACAAAGTTGGCAGGCCCACGGTGGCGAGTGGTCGGGTCCAACTGCGGCGCATGGCGTCGGCCACGGCGAGGCGCATGGGTGATGCCTGCGTGCTTGGCCAGGCTTCCAGATAATCGAGGAAACGCTCGAGGTCCTCCACGGTCACGCGGCCGCCCGCGCCGGTTCCGGCGACGGCGGAGATGTCCGCCTCACGCAGGCCGAGATCATCCATGCGGGCGCGCATGCGCGGCGAGATGTAGTGTGCGCCCATGGTGCCGGCTGGCACCGGTAAGCCTTTCACGCTGGGCACCACGGCGGGGGCTTCCTCGTAGGCGTCGGCATCGTCGATGGCGAAGTGGAGGTTTGCCTCGGCTTGGGCGGGGCTGGCGGAGGCATCACTGCGCTTGGCTTCGAGTGATTCGAGGGTATCCACGCCGGTGCGGGCGACTTCCTCTTCGGTGACTTCTAATAAGCCGAGCAGGCTGCCGACGGAGTAGGAAATTCCTTCTTGGGCTTTAATTTCGGAAACGATGCCGTTGCAGAGCGTGGTGACTCCCATGACCGCCTTGTTTGTTTCCACCTCGATGATTTCCTGATCGGTTCGGACCGCATCGCCCACAGCGATGCCGAGGCGGATGACGGTTGCCTCGGCGATCGACTCGCCGAGTTGCGGCATGAGAATGGGGACGGTGGGCATTTTGGTAAAAGCTGAGAAACTGAAAAGCTGAGAAGCTAAAATTTGGAAGAAAGAGAGATTTGAAATTTGAGATTTGAAATCTTCAGAAGGTGAGGAGTTTGCGGAGGGCTTCGCAGATGGACTCGGGTGTTGGGCGGTGGGCGGCCCAGAGTTTCGGGTGATAGGGGACTGGGGTGTCGCGGGCGTTGAGGCGTTGCGGCGGCGCATCGAGGAGATGAAAGCCTTCTGCGGCGACGCGTGAAACGACTTCCGCGGTGACGCCGCCCCATGGGAATGCTTCGCCGAGGGCGAGCAGGCGGCCGGTGCGGGCGACGGAAGCGAGCACGGTATCGATGTCGAGGGGTTTCACCGAGCGGAGATCGACCACCTCGATTTCCCAGCCGTCTTGTTGGAGTCGGTCGGCAGCGCGGACGGCTTCATGGACCATGGCGCTGTAGGCGACGACGGTGGCGTGTTTGCCGGAGCGGACGATGCGGGCTTGGCCGATGGGTAGGTGATCGTCGTTGATCGATTTCGATTTCAGCCAGCGATAGAGAAA
>CAYRLT010000088.1:0-1737 GCA_964425095.1 uncultured Luteolibacter sp. | reverse complement strand
GTTCGAGGTTGGCATTAATCTGGTAATGAGTTTCAGTATTTTCGGCGCGGCCATACAACCCCTTCAGGATCAGGGAAATTCTCGTGTGCTGCTTGAAGGAAACAGCGGGCCGCTTCATTCCAAACGACGTGTTGGGCAATCCCAGCTTCTCCCTTATTTCGTCCCCGATCTGGAGATAGGCGCAAACCGATTTTGTCCCGGAGCGCATGGCTCGATCGGGAGTCTTATAGAGCTTGGTGTCGGCGTGCCGGGTAACGAGAATTAGGTTCGCGCACTCGTTGTAATGGGGATGGTCCATGAAATATCTGCCGATATTGTTGTTATCATATGCGGCTCTGGTCTTCCTGTCCTGGGCCAGCAAAACTCTCGCATTCTCCATTCCGCCGCAAGCGAGGATGACTACCTTCGTCTTGACCGTGAATGCCGTTTTTGCGGAGGTGGCCACAGTAAGATGGGAGACGCGATTGGCGGCCGTGTTCAAATTGATCCGGGTCACGGTAGCATTCAGATACACGTCAATGGATTTGGATTGCTTCAGGAATTTCTCGAACTTCTTCCCGAAGTTGATTAGGCTGAAGTGCCAGAGCTTGCTGATTACTTCGTCGAACTTGAAGGGTATCCTCTCGTATTGCGGCCGTTCAAATCGAGCCGGATCGAATTCGAAATTGCTTCCTCCCAGCGTTTTGAAAGCCCGGCCATAATAAGAGAGCAGATCGTCAAAGGAGATGGGCCAGCCGCTGTGGGGAATTTTCGGATTTTGTTTGAAATCGACAGGGCTCATAATGGCCAGGTAGCCGGCCCATTTGTCGGAAGTGCCCCCAAATTGCCGGGAGCGGGAATCAAGCAGTTTGTAGGGCAGGCCGACGTTGTCCCCAGAAAGGAATTCATTTATCTCGGTTTTGGATGCCTTGTAACCGCCAGCTTCCAAGACACAAACACGTTTTTTACTGTTTGCAAGTTCCAGCGCCAAGGTTATTCCGGCCGGACCAGAACCGACAATGCAGATGTCATAATCAAGGCTGGCGCCGGGCTTCAACTTCCTGCCATCGGTAATCATGAAGCGATTAACCCCGACCGGCGCATCTGGTTGAAAATATAGATCCCCACTTCGGTCTTGGACAGTATCCAGTTGCTCACCGTGATCACCTCGCTCTTTTTAAAATCCAGTTCGACCGCATTACGCAGGGCTTGAGAAAAATCATTACGCCCGAAAAGAGTTTTTTTGGCATTAAACTCCCTAATGATTGTTACGATGCGCTTGGCAAGCAGGGGCTGTTCGTTAGGAGACAGGTCAAGTGTATCAATAAGGTCCTGGCCCAGGCCGAAGCGTTTGAGCACAGTAAGGCTGTCTTTGCTTAAAAATGGGTCCGCTCGTTTCCCTTTCCATAAAGTAAACAACCCGGTCGCCGCAGAAGTGCAACCGACGACAAAAGCTATAGATCTGACCAGAAAGACTCGACGCGTTAAATTTTTGTCAGTGTGCAGCATTGCCATTTTATTCCACCATTTAATGCATTGCCAAAGGTTTGCTCAAATATCCCCAGATACCCATTATTAAAACATAAAGAAAAAACAACAGCACCCCAGCTCGCATTAGCTTGCTGCGTCTGCTTGATTCCTCCGCACCGCTTAGGAACGGAAAAGCGACAAGATACAGGGCAGCGAAGAAGACCATTGCCAACGCCACACTTTCGCCATTGAAAAAAAGGACGCGGGCTGGCATGATTTTTAAAGTTT
>CAYRLT010000087.1:0-10702 GCA_964425095.1 uncultured Luteolibacter sp. | reverse complement strand
GGCGGGCATCGTTCAAGCCGCCGCCGAAGGGTTGCTCGGGCGCGTTGCGTGGGCGGCGTTTTTCCATGTCCGGCACTTCGATGTTTTCTTCGATGCACCAGAAATCGCCGGCATCTTGATGCATCATCTGCACCTCGATGGATTTGGGAAACATATTGCCGCGCGCGCGCAAGGTGGAGGCATGCACCAGCACGCCGCAGTTGCCGCTTGCTCCTGGGAACCGGTATTCGACGACAAGTTTGTAGTTGGAAAACGTTTTTTCGGTGACCAAGTGGCCTTTGGGTATGCCGAGGCTGACAAGCAGGCCGTTGCGCACGATGAAACTCGGCGCGATGGCGGGGTTTTTGTCCGCCTCGGGGACATCGCTGGTCCAGCCGGTGAGATCCTTGCCATTGAATAGGGCGACAGGTTCCGCTGCGGAAACCAGTGTGGAAATGAGGGCGGCGGCGAGCAAAAAGTATGAGTTCATCGTGACAGTTACGGATGGGTGGCGGAATTCTTTCCTAGGCCATGGTGTTTGGAAAACGCTTCCACCGCCATGCGGATGCCGGCGGCTTTGTGCAGGGTTTCTTCGTATTCCTTTTGCGGGTCGGAATCGGCGACGATGCCCGCACCGACTTGATAGATCAGCTTGTCACCCTCGCGGATCAGGGTGCGGATGGCGATGTTGAACGAACTCTCGCCATTGTATCCGAGCCAACCGATCGCGCCGCAATAGATGCCGCGGGGCTGGCCTTCGAGTTCTTGGATGATTTCCATCGCGCGTTTTTTCGGAGCACCGGTGATGCTGCCGCCGGGGAAACAAGCGGCGACGGCATCGATGGTGTCGATGTTTGGGCGGAGGGTTCCGGTGACCGTGGAGACGAGGTGGTGGACTTGCGCGAGGGATTCAAGTTGCAGCATTTCGGAAACCTCGACGCTGCCAAACTCGCAGACTTGGCCGAGGTCATTGCGTAGCAGATCGGTGATCATCACGAGTTCGGCGATTTCCTTGGCGGAGGTTTGGAGTTCGTAGGCGGAGCGTCGGTCTTCATCGGGATCGGTGAAACGCGGCCTCGTTCCCTTGATCGGCCGGGTCTCGATCACCGACCCTGAGATTTTCAAAAAGAACTCCGGGGAGGAACTCAGGATTTCCTTGTCGTCGAGCGACAGCCAGGCGGCCATCGGGGCGGGGGATGCGTCACGCAGCGCTTCATAAAGTCCGAAAAGCGAGCCGCCGGCTACCTCTGCGATGAAGGCGTGCGAAAGATTGACCTGATAGATATCGCCGGCGGAGATCCATTCCCGAATCCTTTCGACGTTCTGGATGAAATCGCTGTGGCTCATCACGGCCTGGAAGGGGCCGATTTGGGGTGGAGTTTCGGTGGATTGCCGAAGTTCCGCGGAAAGTTTGCCGGTTTCCCACCAAGTTTGGTGATCGTGGTAAAACACCAGCATTTCCGGAAAATCGCCGAAGACAAAATCTCCTTCGTATTCCACCCAGCCGCACAGCCCGCCGAGTGGGAAACCCGTGTCGCCCACGATGGTTTGGCCGACCGTCAGCGCGTCGCGAAGTGTCGCCCGATCGGAAACCTCGTGGATCGAACCCCGCAGAATTTTTGTGGGGCGGGCCGCGATCACCGAAATGGGCCGACCCGCCGACGAGGGGAGATTTCCAGCGGTATCGAAAAAAACTAGATTCGGCAGATGGCGCAGTCCGGCCGCCACCTCAGCGGGTGTCATGTCATCGAGCCGCGTCGGCCGTGTCAGGATTTGCGTTTTTGCCATGGCCATCGCACGGCCAAGCAAAGCCCGGGAGGTGTTCGGCGCAAGCTAGAAAGACGGGAGAGTGCCGGGGGGCAAGTGACATCATTGACCTCATTGTCATTGACGTTAATTCGGTCAATTAGGTCAAAAAATCTTCCAAACATTGGAAGGAGTAAGGAAAAAACGAAAAGTGGAGCGTAGCGGATTCGAACCGCTGATTCATTTCCTTCATATTCATTATCAACACTTTGCGTGATTTGTGTTGATTTTGGGAACGAAAGTGGGAACAGTGGACATGTCCGACATGCGCGGACTGTTCCCGCTTCTGTTCCCACTTTTTCGCCCTTAAATTTCAACCCTTCCAAATCATGGCGCTACTCATCAAACGCGACGGTTCACCTTACTGGTTTGTAGCTTTCGACGTGCCCCAGCCAGACGGCACGATTCGGCGCTTGAAGAAATCGACCAAGAAAACGAAGCGATCGGACGCGCTGGAAGTGGCGCTTTCATTGGAGGCCACCGCGAAGAAGGGACACCTTGCCGAGGGGGACACCGCCACCAAGGCTTTTTCAATCCTCACCGAAGCCGCAGGGGCAGCCGCAAGGGGAGAATTATCCGAATCCCGCGCGCGCACCCTCATTGCCCGCTTGGCCGAGGTTTCCACCGGGGACAAACTTCTTTTCTACACCGTGGCGGCATGGCGCGACGAATGGCTTGCCATGAAGGGCGCGACCTCGAAGCCCGCCACGATTGCCCGCTATAAGTCCCACGTGGACACGTTCATTGAATGGATCGGCGACAAGGCCAACCAACGGCTTGAAGCAGTCACCAAAGCCGACGTTCGAGGATTCCGGGACGCGATCCGCGCCGGATGGATGCCAGGCGAACCCATCGACAAGACCACTGGCAAGAAATTGGAAACCATCCGCACGGCAAAGACCGTGAACCACTACGCCGCCGACGTGGCCGCCATGTTTCGCCATGCGACCAAGGACGGCTTGATTCTCAGCAATCCGGCCGCCGCACTGGCACGGCTCCAAGAACTCGACAGCACAGAGCGTGAAGTTTTCACCGTGGCCGAGGTGGGGCAGCTTGTGAGCGCCGCGGGTGATTCCGCGTGGCAGAACTCAGTTTTTATAGCCACCAAGGACGAACACGAAAACAGGGCCGCCCGTTGCACCGACTGGCAAGGAATGATCCTGATGGGATTCTACGCAGGCGCACGCCTTGGCGATTGCGCCCACCTCACCTGGGGAAACGTGAATCTTGCGCGCAAAACCCTTTCGTTCATGCCGGCAAAGACAGAGCGGAAACGGAAACGCCTGGAAGTCCCCCTGCATCCTCGCCTTGTCGTTTGGCTGAAAGGCAGGAAGGCCGGCACCGACGACGCACCAATTTTCCCCGCACTGTTCAGTTGCCCCATTGGAGGCCGGCACGGGCTTTCCTCGCAGTTCATCGCCATCATGGACACTGCCAAGGTGGACCGCCGCACTACGCGGGAAGGAGCCAAGGGCAAGCAACGCGCCCAGCACGCGCGGAGCTTTCACGCCTTGCGCCATTCCCTCACTTCCACGCTGGCCAACCTCGACGTGTCCGAGGAACTCCGCCGCCGCATTGTCGGGCATGATTCCGCCGAGGTGCATTCGGGATACACCCACCACGAACGCGAAACGCTCGCCCGCGCCGTGGAGAAAATGCCGAGCGTATAAAGCTACATCCGTGAAAACATACATTAGCACCATCCTTGAGGGCTTGGAACCGTCGTGGGCGCACACCGCCGCGCGGGTCTTGAAGGACTGTGCCAATCCGCCAAATGGCGAGCCATTCACTAAGGATGAAATCGACCAGGCGGCATACGAGATAGCAAAAGCCGTCCATGATTGCGCAGCTTTGGATTCATTTGATGGAGGCTCATTCTTTTCAGATCGGCTCCGCACGGCGTTGAACGCCCCCTTGGCATATTGCGGCCTTGCATGGAAAGTCATGGGTCTTATGACGAAGCCGGACAGGAAAAAAATGAAGCCGATCGCTGAGGCATTTCAACGAGGGCCGGATTACTTCACCGCGGCGACTATGATTCATGAATTGCGGGAGTATGTCAGGGATGGTGTTCCTCTCGCCGATGCCGTTTCATGGATTGGCGGAAGATTCCCGAGGATTGCGGACGGTGCGGCAGGATTAGAATTTTTCTCAAACACTCTGCCTGCTGTCTTGCATGATATGCAAACAAAGAGCGAAAGATATGGGCGAGGTGTGAAGGGCTGGATTATGCGGGCGTGGATACCTCTTGCGCTGTGGCATGATTTCAACAATCCGCAACGCGTGCATGATGTTTTGGAGCGGGCCCGTGATATCTACCCACCATTGCAGGATATGAAACTTGAATACGAAGAGCACTTTCTGCCGGCATGGAACAAGATCAAGCCGAAGCGCACGCGCGAAGTTTAGGTTTTGCCACAGGGCAATAAGGATATTCCGCTAACTTCCACCCATAACGGCGAGGGGTATCGTTGGCGGCATGTCAGCAACTACCAAGCAAACCGCCAAGCAGTCACAAGGTGACACCACCACCGCGCCACCCGTGCGGACCTTCGCCGCACAGAGCGCGGCGATTCTATCCAGCTTCGACATTGAACCGCCGGATTGGTTTTCAGCAAAGATGCTCAGTCCGATGGTGGGATTTTCCAGATCCTCGCTTTATGAGTTGGCGAGCGAAGGGGAGATTCGAAGCGCCAATTTCAGGAAGAAAGGCCAGGTCAAAGCCAAGCGCCTTTTTTCGTATTCATCCATCATCAAGTATATCGAAGCCCACGCTTCCGGCGGCATGGAACCGACCGAACAGGAGTCCGCCGCCTAAACACAACAACGCCCGCCCCCTCTTACGAGAAAGCAGGCCGTTGGTGATCCTTGGCAGGGGAACGCAAGCGGAATATGCAAATCGAAGAGGAGAACGGCAAGAGAAATCAAATGCCATAACTCCCATGAAAAAACCACATCCTTCCGGCCGTCGCCGGTATTACTATTCACCACGCAGCGGCAGCATGCACGCTTCCGGCAGCATCGCCCAGGTGGCCGCTAGTCTCTACTTCAAACTTGCAGGCGGTACGGCCGCGCAGCGCGAGCGCGCGGAAGAATGGCGCGTGCTTTTCAATTCTATCGGGGAAGGACTCACGCCATGAGAAGCCGCCGCAATCGACGGAAGGAAGCCCGCCGCTCTTTCCCTGATGAATTTGCCGCAAGGCCAGCACAACGCCGAAGCACGGCAGAAGTGGAACGCCTTTCGAAGCTTCTCGCCGAGATCGGAAATCCATCACTCAAGGAAGGAGATAGGAAAATCTAATGGCCGGCGACTGGATCAAAATCAGAACGGATCTTTACGAGGATCAAGACGTGTTGCAAATGTCCGACATTTTAGGGACGGATGATCCGACAACGGTCGGGCTTTTGGTCCGCTTCTGGTCATGGGCGGACAAGCAGACGATTGACGGGAACGGAATCAAACTCACCGCACCCCGTATTGACACGCTCGTCGGCCGCCATGGTTTCGCTGAAGCAATGCGGAGCGTCGGCTGGCTGGCAGGTGAAAATGGTAGTCTGAAACTCCCCAACTTCCAGCGGCACAATGGAGCATCCGCCAAGGCTCGCGTGCTCGAGGCCGAGGCCAAACGGCTTCGCAGGGAACAGCAAAAGCAAAACCCGGAAACGTCCGACAAATGTCCGACAAATTCGCCGCCAGAAGTCCGACCAGAGAAGAGCAAGAGCGAGAGAAGAAAAGAAGTTCAACCTCCTTTATTCCCCCTTGAGGGCGAAAGTCATGAAGAGAGAGGAGTTCTTGCTAAAAATTGGGAGAAGCTTCCAGATAAAGATAAAACACGCGTGCGAGTGATTACCAACAGCCCTATGATGAAGAGGATTGGAAAATTCTTCAACAGGCGGGAAACCACTAAGTGGACAGTTGCCGAAACGGTTGCCCTCTTGCAAAGCGCGCCAGATCCCGAAGAGATTTCCATTTTAGAACGCTACTATTCGTTGCCGATGAATCAGGGCAACGACTATCGCCGCCGCGACTTGCCCACGCTCTTGAATAATTGGGTCCAAGAAGTGGACCGCGCACAAACCTACTTTGCCGCCACCTCCGCAGCATGAACACTTTCCCCACAGAACCCACAGACGAGACAACGCGCGCGCTGCCGCATGCGTTAGGGCCGGAAAAGTCGATTCTGTCTTCGATGCTCCAAGACGCGCGGGAATGGCTCGACGTGGCGATTGCTGAAAAGCTGACGCCCGCGCATTTCTATCTGCCGGCACATGCCACCGTTTTTGAAACGCTTCTTGAAATCCACGACACCGGCGGTGAAATCGAATTGGTTTCGCTGGTCCAATACCTGCTTGATCGCGGTCGGCTTGATCGTGTCGGCGGCCCGGCCGCACTGACGGACCTTTACACCTACGCGCCAAGCCCCGGCAGTTTCCGGCACCACCTCGCGCTTGTCCGTGAGAAATACATTCTGCGTTCACTGATCCGCGTTTCGAATGAAACCACGGCCGCAGCCTATGACGCGCCAGAGCAAGCCGCCGAGCTTCTCGACGCCACCGAGGCCGCAATCCTCGCCATCCGTGACCAGGGCGAAACAGGCGAAGGCGGGACCGTCCGCGAGTCCGTGGAAAGCGTGCTTCATGAGATGCATCAAATCATTCGCGGCGAGCGGGAAACCGTTGGGGTTTCCACCGGCTTTGCGCGCTTCGATGAAATGACGCGTGGCTTGAAGCCCGGAGAAATGTTCGTCATCGCCGCGCGCCCATCGATGGGCAAGACCGCGTTCATGATGAACATCGTGGAAAGCGTGGCCATCGACCAAGGATTGCCGGCCATGGTGTTCAGTCTGGAAATGAGCCGCGCCGCCCTCACCCAGCGCGTGCTTTACTCGCGGGCGCTCATATCCGCCGCCCAGGTCATCAAAGGCTTCAACCCAAACAAGGGCGAGTTGCAGCGCATCCAGCGGGCTGGAAGAGACCTTGCCCGCGCGCCGCTCTTCATTGACGACACCGAGGGAATCACCATCACCGAGCTACGCGCCAAGGCACGCCGCAGGCACCGCAAGGAAGGGCTTCGCCTGATTGCCATCGATTACTTGCAGTTGATGAAGTCCCGCACCAAGCAGGCGCAGAATTCCCGTGAACGTGAAATTGCGGAAATCTCCGCAGGCATTAAGGCCTTGGCCAAAGAGTTGGGGATTCCGATCATCATTCTTGCACAGCTTAACCGCTCGCCGGAAAGCCGGGGAGGGAAAGGCACACCGACAGGCATTCCCCGCATGTCCGATCTTCGCGAGTCGGGCGCGATCGAGCAAGACTCTGACATGGTGGGCTTGTTATATCGTAGCGCCTACTATGCCGAGACCGACGAAGCCAAGGAAGCGGAGGCCGGACGCGCCGCGCTCATCCTCGCGAAGAACCGCAATGGAGAAACGGGCCGCGTGCCACTGACTTTCATCGAGCAATTCACCCGCTTTGAAGAAGGCGAACCCGCCCGCGCACCAGCCGCGCCACCCCAAACCAAAAACCGCTTTGGCTTTCTCGAATCATGAAACGTAAATTCGAAATTCTGGCGACCGTTGGCACATGGACGGACTCGACCACGGGCAAGAAGAACAAGCGCACCGTGGCAGTGGGTTCCATTTACGAATCCACGCATGGAAAGTTAGTGATGCGCATTGATGCCATTCCCGTTTCACCGGACTGGTCGGGATGGATGCAGCTTAAGCCATGTTTCCCCGAGCTTCCACCCGGCCGCAAGGTTTCGCCAGGCATGCCCGCCGCACCTGAAGAAGAGCAAGACTCCGAATCCGACGAGGACCGCCCCTTTTGAATCCACGCGCAGCCATGAACATTTCACCCACACCACCCGCCGGAGCGATTCGCCAGCAGAAATGCCCGGTTTGCTCGCGCGCCTTTCATGCCTGCCGCACCGATCTTCTACGGCCTGACATCGTGTTTCCGGGAGCCTATCCGGCAGAATACCCGGATTGCATGGACTACCAACTTGCCGAACTCCCCGAGCTTGCACGGACCATGAAACTGCACCGCGCCCGCATGCATGCAATCGCCGTTCAATTCCACGCCGCTTGCGGTTGATCCATAGCCCACCCCATCGCCATCATGAACCCCATCAGCAAATTTTTGAACCCGCGACAAAAGGCTTTCGCCGATCTTGTCATTACCGGGACACACGCAGGCCCCGCATGGACCGCCGCAGGCTATCAGGCCAGCGGCAACGCTGCCGAAGTGCAGGCTTCCAAGGCGCTGAAGAATCCCAAGATCAAAGCTTATATCAAAGCGGAGCGCGCCAGACTGGAAAAAGCGGGAGAATTCGAACGCTCCAACCTGGTCGATTACCTTGTGAAAGTCATTCGAACACCAGTCGGGCAATTGGATGGAGGAAGCCCGCTTGTGCAGGAATACACCCTCGAAGAGAGCGAGACCGGAACCCGAACGAAGGTCAAGATGGCCAACAAACTTCAGGCCGCAAAGCAACTCGCCGAGGTGATGGGATGGAACAAACCCCAAGAGGTCAAAGTGGATTTATCCGAAAAGCTTTCCGAGATCATCGCGCGCATTCGCCGCTCATAAAAAACCGTTAGACAATAACCAACCAGAAAACAACCACATCATGATTCCACCCACACGCTACATTGACGCCGGCCCCGGCGTAGCCCTCGCCAACCCACAAGCCGCCATGGCACAAGGGCAAGCAAATGCCCGCATGGGCGCGACCATTGCCGCCATTGGCGCAAAGGGATTCGAAGTCGCCGAGAAAGTCCGCAAGATGGATGAAGGCGCGAAGATCGCCGAATTCATGCGCCAGAACGACGAACAGGCATCGAACTTTTCCAACAGCTTGATGCTTCGCCATGATACCGAGAAATGGCCAAGCGATTGGAATTCCCAAACTTCCACCATGCGCGATTCACTTTCCGAACTTGGCTTGTCACCGGAAGGCCGGGCAAGGGCTGAAATGGAATTGGCCGATTGGACATCGAAGCGCGCGATTCATTTCGAAACCCAAGCAGCTTCTAAGACCGTGGGAATGGCGCGGGCGGAATATACCAACACGGCCGAATATTATTTCGGGCGCGGTGAAGTGGACAAGGGCCGGGAAACACTGCGGGCCGGGGCGGAAGTCGGTGTTTTCAATCCGGTGGAACTGGAAGAAGGCCTTCGCATGGGCGACCAGATCGACGCCAAGGTTTTGCTTGATGAGGACATCAAGGCCAATCCGTTGGCAGCACTCGCCCGACTGGAAAGCGGCGAGTTTCTCGAAAACAACCCCGGCGCAGACCTTGACCTTGTGGCCCGTGGCAAGCGCCAGGCACAGGCGAAATTTCAAGAATACCGCGCCGGTGAAATGGACACGCTGGAAGGCAAATTGAATGCCGACGACTTGAAGGCGAGCGACATCAAGGCCGCCCGCTTTCTCACCGACGAGGACCGCGCCGACTTGGCCGGCGCAATGGCACAGAAAGCCCCGCCATCCAATGAGCAGCACGCCAAGGCGTGGGAACCGCTCGCACTTCTCCGCGAAGCGCGCACCGATCCGAGAATAACACCGGAGGCGTATCGAACCATTTGGAACGAAACGCGCGGAATCGTTTTGCGTGGAATCGCGCCACGCTGGCAAGGGGACATCAAAAAGGAATTGTCCTATCTGTCACCCGCCGGACGCGCGCCAGACGGCGGAGGCCTTACAGGAGGTTACACGAAGGCCGACCTCGAAGCCGAGGGCCGCGCCATTGCTTTCAGGGCGCGCGATGCCGGATTGTTTGGCACCATTGCCGAGGACGCCAAACCCGCCGACCGGGAAAAGGCCTTTCGCAAGGCCGAGGACGTGCGCCTTGAAGTGAAACGTTGGCTTTCCACCCAGAGCGAGGCGACCCCGGAGAAGGTCCGCGAATACACCGACAACTTGATTTCAGGCGACCGGGTGAAGAGCACGGCGCGCGAACTGCAATCGTTTGTGCCCGGCACTGGCCAGAGCCTCCGCAGCAAGCCCGCCCCCGCCCCCGCCATTCCTGCCTTGCCGCCTAAGAAGTCCGCAAGAGACAAGGCCAACCCTGACCCGCTGGAAATTCCGCCCGGTGATTCAAGCGCTACCGACGCACTACTTCCCGCCCGCCGCCTCGAATCCTTCATCAAATAAGATCATGACACCTGACACACTCACACTTTCGCCACCTGCTGCACCCTTCACCGTTGCAGATATTCCATTGGTTGGCCCACCCGCCCCGCAAGAGCCACAAGCGACGCCGCGCCCACCGGCCGCCGCTGTCAGTGACCGCGCCGAGCTGGCCGTTGAAACCGCGCGCCAGACCGGCGGCACCTTGGACCCTGACCACTGGACCACGCCACGCGGCGAGCGCCTGACCACGTTCTTGAACACGGAACCCGACCAAGAGCGGATTGATTCCTACGCTTACGAATGGTTGCAGACTGGCACCGAGGCCGAAGCCAAGGGACAAGGCGGAGGCATCCACGAAGAATTCCGCGAGGGACTCCGCCAATATGCCGACTTCCGCAAAGCCCGTGGCGAAGAACTTTTTGCTTATCTCAAGAAGGCCACAGGCCGCGCCGAGGACCGCGCCACCCGTCAACAAGTCCCGTTTTTCCAAAAACTTTTCAGCGCCCCGGAGAAGATGGCCGAGGCCTTGCCCGAGGACCAGCGCGCGAGCTTCGAAGAACGCTTTGCCGCCTCGCTTGATCCAATCGGGGAGAAGCACAAGACCGCCGGCGTGATGTTGGTTTCTGCCATGACCGGCAAGCCCGCCGATCAAGTGGACGACCTCTTCCAGCAAAAATGGGAAATTGCCTTCGATGAAAATAATATCAGCAGGCTCGATCTCGATTTGCACACCGCCGGGTTTCAATTTGCCGTCCAGATCGTGGCTGGAGGTGGCGTAGA
>CAYRLT010000086.1:0-6836 GCA_964425095.1 uncultured Luteolibacter sp. | reverse complement strand
AAGGAAGTAAAAAAACCAAAACAAGAACAGAGAGTATTGCTAGTTAGAATTTTATCTACAGATATTCCTGGAAATCTTGGGGTTTATGTAGGCTTGACAAGAATAAAAGGGGTTTCGTTCCGGTTGTGCAGCGGCTTGGATGAGGTCGGTGCTGCGCGTTGGGGAGAGAAGCGGGTCGTCGTAGTCGGTCAGGGTGATCCGGACGCCTGACTGTGCTTCATGGGTTGCCAGAACCCGGTTCAGGGACCGGACCGCGCTTCCGTGGCGGTCGATCTGTGCGTAGGTTTTCCAGGAGGAAAGTTGCGCCAGACGGTCCGACCGATTTTTTAGGGCCCGCCGGGTCCAGGTATCGCCGGATACATCAGAAGCAGCAGGGTTTTCAATCAGGTAACGCAGCCCTTCCAGATTGAGATCCACAACCTGACAGGATTGTCCATGACTGCGGAGAAACCCCGCCAGTCCGGCGATACCCGCCGGCGCCTCGCAGGGTCGAACAACGGGCGGGTGAATCAGGAGCATCGGGAAGAAAATCAGGTTCATGCAGATCAAGCTCGGCCAGAAGTGCAGGTGATTGAGCATCGGACTCATGAAGCGGCCCGTGATCTTCGGATACCAATGAAGGACACCTGCGAAGAATCCGAAGAGAATGCCGGGTGCCACGACGTAGTGGAAGTGACCGATCACGTAATACGTATCGTGCAGGTGAAGGTCCGCGAGGTTGAAGGCGAGCGGCAGTCCCGTTAGACCGCCGATGCCGAACATCGGGATGAACGCGCAGGCCCAGAGCATTGGCGGCGTGAAGCGGATAGATCCGCCCCAGAGCGAGATCAACATCGAGGTGATGATGACCACCGATGGCACCGAGATGAGAACTGTCGTCGTTTGGAAGAAGGTAGAAACCGCAGCTCCCATGCCGGTCATATACATGTGGTGGGCCCAAACGATGAATGAGAGGAAACCGAGCACGAGAACCGAATAGACCATCGACTTATAACCCCACAGTGGCTTGCGGGTATTGGCCGGGATGATTTCCGAAACGCAAGCGAAGGCGGGAAGCAGAAGCACATAGACCTCCGGGTGGCCGAGGAACCAGAACAAGTGCTGGAACAGCAAAGGTGAACCACCGCCCGAGATATCGGCGAGACCCTCGCTCTTGGTGAACAAACCGGAAGGCATGAAGAATGATGAATGGGCCACGCGGTCCATCAACTGCATGATGCCTGCCGCTTCCAGCGGTGGGAAGGCCAGCAAGAGCAGAAATCCAGTGACCAACATCGACCACACAAAAAATGGCATGCGCATCCAAGTCATGCCACGGGCACGGAGGTTGATGATGGTGGTGATGAAATTCACCGAGCCCAACAGCGACGAGGTGATCAAACACACCAACCCGATCAACCACTGCGTCTGACCGGCGAGCCATTGGTTCACGACTTGGCCATCGGCGAAACCGGCGAGAGGCGAGTAATTTGTCCAACCGGACTTGGCGGCGCCGGACTCCAAGAAGAATGAACCACACATGATGAGACCACCCAGAAGATAGACCCAGTAGCTTGCCATGTTAAGCTTGGGGAACGCCATGTCCGGCGCGCCAATCTGGAGCGGCGTGACATAGTTTCCGAATGCGCCGAATCCCAACGGCACAATGCCAAGGAACACCATGATGGTGCCGTGCATGGCGCCGAACATGTTATAAGTTTCCCCCGTCACCTTGCCGTCCTGTAGCCAGCGGGCTTTCCATCCTTCAGTGAAAATCCAACTCATCCACTCCGGCAATGGTTGGTGAGGATACGCGATGCTCCAGCGCATCACCATCATCAGGTAAAAGCCAAAGGCCAGAAAGCACATCGCCGTGATGCCATACTGGAGACCAATCATCTTATGATCGGTTGAAAACACGTATTTCTGGAGAAACCCAGGATCGTGGTGATGATCGTCGTGGTGGGCATCGTGCCCGGTGTGTGTGGTGGCGTGAGAGCTCATGGTTCCGTCTTGCGGCGTTGGTTAATCCAGATCATGGCATGTGAATAGCAAAAAATGCGTGGCGCGTCTTAAGAATTCAAAAGCATGCTGAAGGATTAGGGTCGAGGTTCGGTAAAAATCAAAAAAGAATTGGTTATTTGAGAAGCGTGGTTGGGAAATCCAGTCCATTCAGGACCGCTTTCCCTGAGATACAAGGAACTCAGGGAGTCGCCTTTGGAGCAACTGCCGGGGCGGCGACGGGTGCGAGGCTGATCGGATCGACCATGGCTTTCGGATCGAGTGGCTCGCCGGGCAGCGCCTTGAGGTGATCGGCTTCGAGTTCGGCACCAGTGGCCTGCAAGCCCTTCTTGGCGCGGGCATCCGAGATTTCCATGGCGGCTTTGGCCATTTCCACCGTAATGACGTCGCCGGAACTATTGCCAAAATTATTCCGGACGAAGGTCATGATTCCCGCGAGGTCGGCGGGTGAGAGGCCAGCACCTTGGGCAGCCATGCCTGCACCGTAGCTTTTTCCGGTGCTGATAGGACCTTGCAGACCATTGAGAATGATCATGGCTAAACGTTCGGTTTCTCCAAGCGCCCATTTGGATCCGACAAGCGACGGGAAATTTGCGCCATCGCCCTTGGCGTCTGACATATGGCAACCATTGCACTTGGCCGAGTAGATCTTGGAGCCTTTCGCCATGTATGCGGCGAGCGCTTCCTTAGGCTGTGGCCCGGACTCCGCTATGCCGGGGGCGGGTTTGCGAATATAGCCTTCGCGGAAGGTCGATCCGTAGGAAAATATTTTACCCGCGCCACCCAGAATACCCCCAGCGATGATCGCGACGATACCGCAGATGGCGAGAATCCAAAGAGTGATCGGCTCGGGGCCATTATCGGCGATCCGTTTTTCACGGGCAACCGCAGCGGACTCGCGAATCACGCGGCCATGGGCCTCGGTCACATTGATCGAGTCCTCAAGGTCAGGTTGATGATTGGAAGAAGACATGGTGGAAATTGGATGGGATGGGGAAAAATTCAATTCTCGGCGTCCTTTTTCGCCGGAGCAAAATTCAGCGCGGCCGGAGCTTTTTGGTCCTTCTTCAAGGACAGGAGATAGGAAACCAAGGCACGGGCTTCGGAATTGGGAATCAACTCGTGGTTTTCTCCGGCATCCACCTTAAGCGCACCAACGGATGGGCTGCCCTTGATTTCACGTTTTTCAAACAGGAAAGGATGCGGTGGGCAATTGGACCTCCACAATTTCGGGTTGTTGCGGGGATTGTAGAGGCGCTCATACAGCCATGCGGCAGGATCGCCACCGGCGGCATATTCCGTTTCCACGCGGCGGCCGAGGTTCGAGAGATCCGGACCGAAACGCATCACTCCGATGTGAGCGAATTTCTCACCGAAGAAATCATAGGCATTCGTTTCGCGGCGGGTATCACCACGATCGGCATCTTGCTTCAGACCACCCCAGTTAGGACGATAGAGATCATTGCCGGCATAAGTTGGGCGCACCACTTGCGTATGGCAGTGGTAACAACCGTTTTCAGCATACACAAGAGCGCCATCGGCAATACGCCCAGTCCGTTTCGGATAGAATACGCCGCCGGTCGTGGTTGATTCCGGAAACGGAATCGGAGCGAGGTTGCGCATTTTGAAATACGGGACCACGACGACCGCCAGCCATGCGATACCGAAACTGGCGGAAAGACCGAGAATGAAAGTGCGGAGGCTCATTTGAAGAAGATTTGAGATTTGAAATTTGAGATTTGAAATTTCATCTCAGTGGGCGGCGGCGTGGCCGGGGCCCGCATTGTCGACATCTCCCTCTTCACCATGCGGACTAACGCCGTGGGCTTCATGAGAGGAAACCAGAAGTGTCGGGTGCGAACTGCGGCGGCCGAGGCGCAGCCACATCAGAGCGAGATGTATAAAAAAGAAGACGTTCGAGAAAAGAATCAAACTCCATGAAAAGGTCGCTGCCACGGCATAAGGAATGGCGCGCGATGCGGCGTCTTCCCATGGCTGTTGCCAATCCTCTTGACCGGCACCTTGCAAGAGCCCTCCGAACAATGCGATCAGGGCGACGAACACGACTCCATAAGCCGAGAATAGGAAATGCATCTTGATCAACCTGCGGGAAAGCCATTCGCGGCGCGTCACGCGTGGCACGATGAAATACGTCGCCCCGAACATCACCAGTGTGAAGAACCCATAAATTGCGAGCACGTCGAAGCCGTATCCGGACAACGAAAATTGGGTCATCTTCAGGGTGGAGCCGGGCAGGTTCAGGAGCACTGCGGCGACCGCAAGCGCCACAAGTCCAATGATACCGGCCATGGTGAAACGCAGCGATGGGCTTTCCGCCAAAGTTTTTGGACAAGAGAGCATTGTCCGGATGAGATTGAACCCGGCCGCACATGCCGGAATGAATAGCAACGCGGTGGCGGCAGCTCCGAGATATGGCAGGAAAAATGGGATTGGAGCGCCTGCGAGTTTCTGCATACCCGCCCATGGCGCGATGATCGCCAACGACCAGAAACCCAGTTTTGCCAGTGAATAACTGAAAACCGGACGGCCGGTCACTTTAGGAGCCAGATAATAGGCGGCACCCAAGGCCACCGGCGTAAAAAACAGGAAGATCATGGCAGATTTGAACCATGCGTTGATCCCTGCGGCCATGACCGGATGACCGGGCATGCAATGCAGCAGCGTGTTCGCGGTGATGAAAACCCACGGAAACCAGATCATCGCAGCGAGGATATACCATTGCGAGATAAAGACATGACCCTCAGGACGCACGCGGAACTGAATGAACGACCAGATCAGGATCGCGCAGTAGCTGACCAATAAGACCGGCCAAGCGAATGCCGGAAACTCCATCCATGGCATCCCTGTGCCATAACCGGCGAGAATCCCCACCACACCAAGGCCCACGCCAATATTCCATACATGTCCTGCGGCAAGAATGGTGCCTGCGGCGGTGCATTCCTTGCGGGACAAGCGCGCCATCAGCCAAATAATCACCGCAAACGCGGCCTGCATTCCCCAACCGTAGACTAGGGCATTCATGTGCGCGGGAAAAACCCGGCCGTAGGTGAGCCACGCACAATCTGCTAGAAATCCCGGATTATGAACCTTCGCAGATGCGATCACTCCGAGCAAAATCGAAATCGCGAGCCATGCCGCGCCGCTGGTTAGAAAAAACATCACCGGATGGCGCAGCGAGCGATCAATGCTCGCGCGAAGCAAAGTATCCTGATCGGTTGTGGTGGTGGAGTCGGAAGACATCGGCTTTTAAAAATAAGAATTGGGAAATCAGGGTTGCGTGAGATCCTGCACGGTGAGCGGAGGTTTGCCCACTTCGCTGCGCAGAGCGGCGACTTGTGCGGGCGTCACTGCGGAAGCGTTGTTACCAAAGCTGTTGCGGACATAAGTGAGGACGCCGGCGATTTGATCGTCCGTCTGATAGGCCATCTGCGTCATGCCGGCTGCGAAATTATATTCTTTCCCGGAAACCGTGATCGGACCCTGAAGACCGCGCAGCTGAATGCGGATCAGGTTGGAAACCGGTCCCACCACCCAGTTGGAACCTGCGAGCGGCGGAGCGATCGGTCCGCCTTCGCCATTCTGACCATGGCAGGCGGCGCAAACCATGAACTGCACCTTACCAATCGCCATCACTGCGTGATCGATCGGAAGATTCTCGGCGGGAGCCGCATCAATCGCAGCGGTATCCACTGGCGGGGCGGCGGCGAGTTTCTCCGCAGTCGGCGATCCGGGAACCACCTGCCCGGGCTTCTGAACTGCGGTCGGCTTGGAGGATGCGAGTTTCTGGGCTACACCCGGGATGGCGGCGGCGACAGCCTCTTTCGAGAGTGATGCAGCTTGAGCGGTCTCGATCTTGATCTTGGTTTCGTAGCGGGCTTTAGCAACCGCATCTTCAAGGGTTTCGGGAGTGCTGCGGTTAAACAGCGCGATCACCGCAAGCAGCACGGCGAAAATGAGGAAAGCACCAAGAGCCCACCAGAATGTGGTGAAGCGGATGATCGGGTTGTCGCGATTGGGGTCCATGTGCGGGGAAAAGAATATCAGTTGGAAAGATTGGCAGACTCAAGGATGCGCGGATCCCGGTTAGGATAGAGCGAATGTTGGCCGATGGCGCGCAGGAGGAAAAACAGGAATGCTGCGCCGATGGTGATAAAGGCGAGGATATCACCCCAGAACGCGCCGGAAATGGCGACTTGGATCGGACCCAGGCCGGCGAAAGCATCGCCCTGGCTCATGTGCGTGCCACCCAAAGAAATTCCACGCTCGGGGATGGTGATCAGATAGTGATCCAGCGCGTGCATGCAGAGAGTGTAAACCGCCATGATCGAGAGAGTCTTCGGGTTTCTCTTCAACCAAGCTTGCAGCAGGATGACGAATGGCACGACGAAGTGGCCGAAGACCAAGGTGATCATTCCGATGTTCCAGTTACCGGTATTGCGGATCAGGAAATACGAGGTTTCTTCGGTGATGCCGGCATACCAGATCAGAAAATACTGCGAGAACGCGATGTAGGCCCAGAAGGTGGTGAAAGCGAAGAGCAGCTTGCCCATGATATGGAAATGCTCAGGGCCGGTGACATGCTTGAGGTGGCCTTGGCTCTTCAGCCAAGCGCAAACGAGGATGATCACTGCCATCGAATTCAGTGCGGAACCGGCGAATAGATAGACACCCCACATCGTGGAGAACCACTTGTAGTCGAGCGCCATCATGAAATCGAAGCCCGTGAAGGTGATCGTCAGCGCAAAAATGATCAGCGTGTAGGTCGAGTGAAACCGGGCTTGAAACAGGCGCTTGGTGCCGGGATTCGGATCGGT
>CAYRLT010000085.1:0-12317 GCA_964425095.1 uncultured Luteolibacter sp. | reverse complement strand
GCGCTTTCTAATCGCCACCAAAACGCGGAATCTATCGGAAATATTCGGCCTGCTCGGTGGCTTGGCCGCCGAACTGCCGCCGGACTGGCCTTCGCGCATCATGGCCGCCCAGAGCGCGGTAGCCGCCGGCTCTGAAGTCACTTCTCCGTGGCGCTTGCTGATGTCTAACAGTATCCTGCGAACGATCGTGCACCAAGAGGAGGATGATCGGAGCGCCTTGATTTCCATTGTCTGCCTGGACCCCTCCGGATCCACGACCGATGTTTCACGTCCCCTCTTACAACTGGTTCATCTGGATCTCACTAAATCCAAGGATGGACTGTGGCGCATCAACCTGCCCGGCCATTTCCTACAAAAGAACGAAAACGCCGATGACGAAGCCGGTGCCGAGCCAGACGACGGGCCGGACGACGATCTTGATGCCAACTTGCTGGATGCCTTTCCAGCAAAACTCAGCGCGTCCTACCCCGCAACCCCGCAACCCACGGTGGAAGAAGCACGGAAGGCGGTGATGTCGGCGTTTCATGAAGGCGATCTATCCTCTATCATGCGTCTCATCGACTTAAGCGGAGACTCCAAGACCGCCCGTGAATCCTGCATCCGCGCGGCCCAACTCTGGTGGGTCCTGCGGGCGCCTGCCGCAGTGCGTCGCGCCATACCACTCGGCCTGCTAGATGAGCACCAGCACGCCGCCGCCACCTTCCAGTTTTTCTCCACCCGCTATCCCGACCGACTGGACCTCCAGATTCTGTTTTTTAAAAAATCCGCCGCCGGCTGGCTTTGGACGCCAATCCCAAGTCCGGAGTCCACTCAACCCTTCCGAGAATGGGTGGAGCTTCAGACCGGAAAATGGCGTACCCAATGGCAGGACGTGCTGCTCAGTGATTGCCCCGTGCTGGACAAACTTCCGGAAGCCGATGCGCCATCGGATGAAGAATGCCGCAAGTTGGTCGAGTCCTGGCTCCAAGCGGTTCACGCAGGAGACATCACTGCCGCGCTGCGCTTCACCGCCCGGCTCAACCTGCCTGAGAGCAAAGACAACTTACTCCGAAACCAAGGCTATGAGCTGGGTGATGCCCGCAAAAACAAACGCCCGCCCCCTATCGTCGGGGTATATCGAGGAAAAAATTGGGCTGCCGTTGGCACTCAAATGGAGGCGGACAAGAAACCCTTTTCCCCGCTCTATTCGATCGTCGCCACCCCATCCGGCCCACGCATCCTGCCGGAAATCGACCTGTCGGCATCCAGCAAACGCAGCCGTGATTTCCTCAATAAAACCACGCTGAAACGCCTAGGGAAATTCAATCCCGACGCCGCCACACAACTCGAAAAGCTCTTTGCCGCTCATCAGTCGCAAGTCATCAAGCCAGAGCAACCCTGAGCAAGGGGATTCATACCGAAACCCTTGTTAATTCCGTGAAAAATTTCATTTTCACTGAAATCCGCATCCATCATGAACATGAAGATTTTAACAATGTTCATTGATCGCGCGTGATTTTTAGTATTAACTCATTGTCTGTATCCATAATACACTATGAACCGGTCCAATCCCGCCGCAAAAATCAACAACCGTCCTTCGGTCCGTCGGCCATGGTATCCGGGCATTACATTACTGGAACTAACTGTCGTCATCGCCGTCATGATGTCACTGATCACGCTCCTGTTTTTCGCGAGCCGTGTCTGGAAACGCGGGGCGGATCGTGCCATCTGCATCATGAGTATCCAGAACGTCCAGAAAGGACTCCGCAGTTACTCGAATCTTCAAGGTGCGGAACCGGGCGCGAATATCCCAGGCCTGAAGGGGCTGATCATCGGATTAGGCCGCTTCGTCCAAACCGCCCCCAGTTGCCCCGCAGGCGGCAGTTACACTTATGGAGAGGATATGATTCCTCCCATGGGAACGCTCTACATGGAGTGCTCGCTTTCCGCAAGCGACCATCATGAGCCGCCTGATTTCAACGATTGGTGAGAGCATTCCCGGCTGTTTTGCACTTCCGCCAAACATCGGCAGCTTCGAAGCTGCCCTCACTCCGCCATCTTTCTTGATCTTCTCGCGAACCCACGCTCTCCTCGCAGAACCAGACCTCTGCCGCTTGTCTAACTTTTTATCCGTCATTTCATAATGCGGATGCGCTGCGGCTATCCGCTTCCTGTGCTGAGCCCGGCCGGACCTCCATTTGTGAATGGATTCCCTTTTTTACTCACGTCGTGCGCACGGGTGAGCACAACCTTACCGGATTTGACCATTTGCTATTTAGACGGAATCTTCTAAATTGCAATGGCGAAATCCGTTTTGCCGGGATGGGAAATAATCCGAATCAACGCCATATGACACCCGTCTCTCTCTTGTCAGAAAAACCATCAAAACAAACGTTATGAACTTACGATATTTCACCATGATAAGCTCGCTCTACGCGCTGGCGGTCGGGGGCGCGCTGTTGGTACCCACAAGGGCCAGCGCTGCCGAACAGGGAGTGGAAGAATTGACACGAGGTCCCGTGCATGAAGCATTTGCCGCAACAGTAGCTCTCGATCCAGAACCGGGGATGTTTGTCAAAACGAGCCCGCCCGCCTTGATCGAAGAGGTGCCGCCCGACCAGCGCCCCGAGGGAGACAATATAACGTGGATCCCGGGTTACTGGGGCTGGGATGAAGAGCAAAACGATTTCATCTGGATCAGCGGCGTGTGGCGTAATTTGCCACCGGGCCGCCAGTGGGTACCCGGATATTGGGCTGAAGCGGGCGACCAGTGGCAATGGACATCCGGCTACTGGGCGGACGAGCAGACGGAGGAGGTGGCTTATGTACCGAAACCTCCCAGGTCGATTGAAACCGGCCCGAACGTGGAAGCACCGTCGCGCAACCATATCTGGATTTCCGGCACATGGATCAACCGTGATGAACGCTACGCATGGAGACCCGGGTATTGGGAACGGGGCCAGGAAAACTGGATCTGGATCCCCGCACATTATCAATGGACTCCTCGTGGCTACATCTTCATCGAGGGCTACTGGGATTACAATGTGGCGCGGCGTGGGGTGGTGTTTGCACCGGTTCATTTCCATCATGATTACTACAATCGGCCGAATTATGTCTACACGCCATTGGTGGTGATCGCTCTGAATGTCTTCGCGGATCACCTATTTGTCAGGCCAAGGTATGGCCATTATTACTTCGGTGACTATTATGCACCGCGATATCAAAATGAGGGCTTTTACGCATCATTTTCCTATCGTTCCGGCCGCAATGGTTACGATCCGATCTATGCGCAGAGACGCTGGGAACACCGCGATGATCGCGATTGGGAACGCGCCAGACGTGACAACTTCGCCTTCTATCAGTCCAATGAGGACGCCCGTCCGCCCCGGACATGGGCCGCCTTGCAATCACGGCCCGAAGGTGGCCGCAGGGGGCAACGCGACACGTATCAATTCGCCGAACCGCTGCAACAGTATGCAAGCCGCTCCAAGGAGCAGAAGTTTGAAACCGTGAGCGCCGACAACCGCACCCGGATCGTGGAGCAAAACAAGCAGGTCCGCAAATTCAGCCAAGAGCGCAAGCAGATGGAAAACCGCCCGGATGACACGGCCGCCGTGGGTCCTGACAAGCGCATCCAAGTGAAACGGGAGAAATTCAAAAAATCACCGGTCATGGCAAAACCCACCGGACAAATGTCCGGCAAAGATGCCCCTCCGAAACGCCCCATTGCGAGAGAAACGGAACCACGTGATACGAACACCACAGACCCGAATGACAAGGGTGGCAAAAAAAATGCCGATGAACCGAAAAAACGAGGCAAAGCCAAAAAAGACGATGGTGAAGACAATACCAAGCCAGACACTGACAAAGGTAAGGGCAAAGCCACCGATCTAGGCCGTGAAAAACATGAGGTCCGCCCGAAATCAACAACCGAGCCGGACCAGCGCCAGAAGCCGGAACCTAGCATGAAAGAGAAAGATCAGGACACCACCCGCCCAGAACAGAAGACGACAGAAGAGAATGGCAATAAGTCCGATTCTACTTTGAAGCGGGAGGACAGCGGGCCGAACGCTTCGAAAAAGCATTCCAAATCACGAGAACCAGAACGCAAGACACAAGCCGAGCCAAAGCCACAACGCACGGCCGAACCGGAAAAGAAGCAGCAAAAGGTGCAACCCGAGCCGACCCGCCAAGCGGAGCCTCAACGGCAACCGCAACGGCAACCTAGGCCTGAACGCACGATCCAACCAGAGAAGAAGTCGCAGCCCGAACCCACGCGTCAAGCGGAACCCCAACGGCAGGTGAAGCCGGATAAGGAACCGTCCTCTCAGAGGAAAAAATCAGACAAGGAAGAGGATCTCGAAGAAATGAGAAAGAATCGCTGATCCGCCACTGACATCACCATCCATCAAAGCCGGGGACCTTCGTGGTTCCCGGCTTTTTTAGTAGGCACGTCCAACACAACGCAGAATTTCAAGGCCTGAACCAGACCTTCATGCAATCTGATAGAATCCTGCTGGAGCTGACAACGTGCAACATAAGCAGGATGATTTCAACGATTGGTGAGCATTTTTGTGGCCATTCCATTCGTGTTTTTAGGTGACCTATGTGGAAAATTGCTAGTAACCAGCTCAATCTAGCGGTGCCGCCGCGCCCTTATTTCCGCCAGATTTCGCGGGTTTCCTGCGCTTGCAAAATCCGCCAAGTGCCTGCTTCGATGTCGTTACCACAAAATCCACCGATGGCGATGCGGATCAGGCGCAAGGTCGGAAAGCCCACGGCCGCGGTCATGCGCCGCACTTGGCGGTTTTTCCCTTCGGTCAATTGCAATTCCAGCCATGACGTCGGGATGGCCTTGCGGAATCGCACCGGTGGGTCGCGCGGTGGAAACTCCGGTGCCGGATCGGAAAGCCGCGCCCGACAGGGCAAGGTCCGGTATCCCTGAATCTCAATCCCACCTCGCTCCAATTGCCTGAGCGCATCCGCAGTCGCAATCCCCTCGACCTGCGCCAGATAGGTGCGCGGGTGAGCGGTTTTGGGATCGAGCAGTTTGTGATTGAATCCAGCCTCGTCCGTGAGAAGCAACAGTCCTTCCGAATCCAGATCCAAGCGCCCGACTGGATAGACCGCAGCCGGAAACCCGAATTCCGCCAGCGTCCGTTGACCCGGGAGATCAGGCGTGAACTGGCAAAGAACGCCGTATGGCTTGTGAAAGGCAATTACCATGGCGACTCAATCATGAAGACATTCCATAGCCGAACCTGCTCAGACTCACCAAGCAGGCAGTCCTAACATTTCAGGGAGCGCCTCTCGTGGACGCCAGGTGAGGATTTCCGGTTCGCCTTCAGTGATGAGCACCGTGTGTTCAAAGTGCGCGGAGGGCTTGCGGTCCTCGGTGATGACCGTCCAGCCATCATCGAGAATTCGAACGGTCGGCACGCCGGCATTGACCATCGGTTCGATGGCAAGCGTCATGCCCGGCGCCAGGATCGGGCTCTTGCCCTGCGGCCGGTAGTTCGGCACTTGTGGTTCTTCGTGCAGACGGCGTCCGACACCGTGTCCCACGAATTCCCGGACGACCGAGAATCCGCGCGGCGCGACAAACTCTTCCACGGATCCGCAAAGATCGGACAACCTCCTGCCAGCGCGGGCATGGCTGATGGCCTCGAAGAGCGATTGCTCGGTGGCGGCTAACAGACGCTTGGTTTCCAGCGGAATATCCCCTGCCGCTACCGTCGTGGCGTTGTCGCCAATGAATCCGCTTTTGACGATGCCGACATCGATCTTGACGATATCTCCGGGAAGAATTTTGCGCAGGCCTCCGATCCCATGCACGACTTCCTCATTGACGGAAATGCAGGTGTATCCGGGAAACCCGCGGTAGCCGAGAAAGGCGCTCTTGCAATCGTGCTCGCGCATCATCTCGGCGGCAAGGCGGTCGATCTCACCGGTCGTTCGGCCGGGTGACACTTCCTTGGCGAGTGCCTGGAGAATGGTGGATGCGATCAAGCCAGCGGCCTGCATGAACTTGATTTCACGCGGCGACTTGATGGGGATGCGGAATTTGCGGGACACGGGATCGAGAATCTAACTATTTTGTATCTGACATGCGAAACGGATCAGTCCACTGGCGCAGGAATACAACGACTGAGAAGTTGTGTAGTCACAGCATCCCGAGGCGCGGAGGCGTCACAAGAACAAAGGAGGTTGCGCTCCCGATAATAATCAATGAGCGGCCGGGTGAGCCGAAGAAATTCCTGATGTCGGCTGGTGAAGTTTTCCTCGCTGTCGTCCGGACGCGGCTCCACGAGTGATCCGCATTCGGGGCATTGACGGTCGCCAGTCGTTTGATGGATTTGACCGGACCATCGACATTCCGGACATTCCAAGCGATCGCGCATGCGGGAGAGCAATTCGTTGAATGGGGCTTCGAGCGAAATAGCGACATCGAGTTTCAGCCCACGCTCGGCCAACCAAGCATCCAGGAACCGTGCTTGCGGCTCACTGCGTGGAAACCCATCGAGCACCCACCCGTCGGTCTGACGTGCGAGCCAATCGCCGATGTGCTGGTACATAAGCTCATCCGGGAGGTATTCGCCGCGGGCAAGGATCGGCTCGGCGAGTTTTCCGAGAGTGGTTCCATTTTCTACCTGCTCGCGGAGCAATCCCCCAGTGCTCAGGTAAGCGAGTCCGTGAGCGGCAGCCAGTCTCCGTCCCTGAGTGCCCTTGCCGGAAGCCGGCGGACCTAGCAGGATGATGCGGAGCGGTCTGGCGATGGAACCGGTCAATGGATGCGGTTATTGGTAAATGTAGGCGGTAATGCCGACCACGATCAGGATGGCGATCACCGTCCAGAGATAGACGATTGCCGTGCGGGGAGCCGCGTTTCCAGCTTGATTGAGACGGTCATATCGACCCTTGAGTTTGCCTTTGCGGAGGAAACCATCGTAATGTTTCTGAAGGAGTTGCGTTTCCACCTGACGCATCACGTCGAGCACGACGCCCACCATGATCAGCAGAGAAGTGCCACCAAAAAATTGCAGCACGAGCGATCCGGGAGGAAGTCCGACCAATGCGCCGACACCGACGGGAAGAATGAACAACGTAGTCAGGAAAATCGCACCGGCGAAGGTGAGACGCGTCATCGTAAAATCAAGGAAATCAGCGGTCGGCTTGCCGGGGCGAACGCCGGGGATGTAGCCGCCATTGCGCTTGAGGTCCTCGGCGATTTGCGAGGGTTGGAACATCATCGCCACCCAGAAATAGGAGAACAGGAAGATGCCGATGCCGCCGAGAATGTAATACCAAGTGCCGCCGCCGACGAGTGCGCCATAGAGTTTGGTGGCCCACCCTTGTCCGGCGAAGCACCATTGCAGCATCATCGGAGGAAGAGAAAGCACTGCGGAAGCGAAGATGATCGGCATCACGCCAGCGTAATTCACCTTAAGCGGCAGGTATTGGGTTTGCCCTCCGAATTGTTTGCGACCCACAACACGCTTGGCATATTGCACCGCGATCCGGCGTTGGGCTTGAGTGATGGAAATGGTGGCCGCGATCACGACCAGCAAGAGAGCCAGCATCACCACCATCATGATGGCACGGAAGGGGCTGGCATTCGGATCATTTACGAAGTAATTCCATGCTTGGATCAGCGCGCCGGGAAGGGCGGAAATGATGTTGACGGTGATGATGATGGAGGTGCCGTTACCGATGCCTTTTTCGGTCATTTGATCACCGATCCACATTAGCAAAACCGTGCCGGCCACGATGGTGGTGACCGTGAGAGTCATCCACAAGGCCGATGGATCGGGGACAAGCACTCCAAAGCGCTCGATGCCGGACATATAAGGAATACTGCTAGGACTCGTCAGCGACTTGGCAACGAAGAAGCCCTGCACGATGGCAATGCCGATGGTGATGTAGCGGGTGTATTGGGTGATTTTCTGGCGTCCACCGTCTTCGCGAGCGAGACGTGAGAGCTTCGGCACCACTGCCGTCATCAATTGCACCATGATCGACGCCGATATGTAGGGCATGATGCCCAGCGCCAAGATCCAAGCTTGTTGAAGACCGCCACCGGAAAACACAGTGAGCAGCGCGGTGATTCCGCCGGTGGGACTCGTTGGATCCGCATTTTTCAGATCATCCATCCATGCCTTGATGACGGTGGCGTCCACACCCGGAAGCGTGATGTGCACGCCGAGGCGGATGATGACGATCAGAGCGAGGGTGAAAAGAATGCGGTCCCGAAGTTCGGGAATCTTCCAGGTGTTGGTAAAGGCGGAAATCATGGCGAATGGATTCGGGAAAAACGTCTAGGTTCTAAACAAGATGAGGAAGCGCTAATGCGCTTCCTCACCGGAAATCAGGAGATGGATCGGAAGCCGCGCACGCGCTTACGCCTTGATCGAACCGCCGGCCTTTTCGATTTTTTCACGGGCGGGGGCGCTGACTTTATCCAACTCGATGGAGAAAGCTTTTTCGACCTCGCCGTCGGCAAGCAATTTGACTTTGTCGCAACGATTGTTGAGCAAACCGACCTTGCGGAGGGACTCCTCATTGATCACAGCACCCGCCTCGAAGCGGCCGTCGAGATCACCGACGTTGACGACGCCCACGACATCGCGGAAATCAAAGTTGTTGAACCCGCGCTTGGGAAGACGGCGATGAAGTGGCATCTGGCCGCCTTCGAAACCGACACGAGTGCCGCTTCCGGAACGGGCTTTTTGCCCTTTATTGCCTTTACACGAAGTTTTGCCGTGGCCTGAGCTTTCGCCGCAGCCGAGGCGCTTGATGCCACGCTTGGCACCCGGATTCGGGCTGTAGTTGTGAAGTTGCATGATATTGAAAGGTGATTGGATATTTGTAATTGGATATTAAGGAGGTCCCTAATCCCAAATCTCTAATCTCAAATGGCTTTTTCCTTCTTCTTCTTACCGCGGCCTGAGAGAACTTGGTCGCGGGTGCGGAGTTGGGAAAGTGCCTTGAGGGTGGCTTTCACCACGTTGGCGTGGTTGGAGGATCCCATCGACTTGGCGAGCACGTCACGGATGCCGACTGCTTCGCAGACGGCGCGGACGCCGCCACCGGCGATGATGCCCGTTCCCGGGGATGCCGGCTTGAGAAGCACTTTGCCACCGCCGTATTCGGCGTAAATTTCGTGGGGGATGGTGCCATCAACGATGCTCATCGAAACGAGCACCTTGCGGGCTCCATCGCTGGCTTTCTTGATGGCGTCAGCCACTTCGTTCGCCTTGCCGTAGCCCAGACCGACTTTGCCGACCTTGTTACCAGTGACGACGAGTGCGGAGAAGCTGAATCGACGACCGCCTTTGACAACCTTTGCGCAGCGGTTGATGAAGACCACTTTTTCGGAGAGCTCGTTGCCTTCGGCATCGGTAGGAGCGGCACGTTCTTCACGGCGCGGACCACCGCGACCACGGCCACCACCGCCGCCACCTTGGAATCCACCGCCACCGCCGCCACCACCTTGGTAACCGCCGCCTTGGCCGCGATTGCCTTGATAGCCGCCTTGTTGAGGAGCTGAATTCGCCACTGGGCCCAGGGGAAGTGCCGGAGCGGCAGCTGGAGCTGCGGCCGGAGATGGAGTTTCGTTATCAGGAATTGTTACCATGATTGAGTCGGGTCAGTGCGTTAGAATTGGAGACCGCCATCACGCGCCGCATCTGCGAGCGCTTTGACTTTGCCGTGATAGAGGTGACCGCCACGGTCGAAGACCACGGCGCTGATGTTCGAACCCTTGGCACGTTCCGCGAGGAGTTGGCCGACTTTTTGGGCGCTCTCGACGTTGGCCGAGGCGTTCTCGAAGCTCTTGTCCATGGTGGACGCTGAGATGAGGGTCTTGCCGACCGAGTCGTCGATGACTTGGGCGTAAATGTGTTGATTCGAGTAATGGACGGCGAGACGCGGGCGCTCCGCAGTGCCGGTGACTTTGCGGCGGATGCGTTTGTGGATGCGCTGGCGGATCGACTTGCGATTGATGGTGCTCATGTTGCCGGAGATAGTTGGTTGTTGATGGCGACGATAATGGATTATTTGCCGACGCTCTTGCCTTCTTTGCGGCGCACTTTCTCACCGGTGTAGCGGACACCTTTGCCCTTGTAAGGCTCGGGTGGATAGAAGCTACGCACTTCGGCGGCAAACTGGCCGACGAGTTGTTTGTCGATGCCTTCCACCTTGATCTTGGTGTTTTCGTTTACCGTGACGGTAAGGCCGGATGGGATCGGGTGAAGCAAGGGGTGGGAACGACCGAGTGACAGGTCGAGATCCGCGCCTTTGACTGCGGCACGAAGGCCGACGCCGTGGATTTCGAGGTCCTTCACAAAACCCTTGGACACGCCGAGGATCATGTTTTGGACGAGGCTGCGAGCGGTGCCGTGGAGGGCACGGTGCTGACGCAGTTCAGTAGCCCGAGAGACAATGACATTGCCGTCTTCGGTGATGAGGGAGATTCCTTCGGGGAGGCTGAAGTCGAGTTTGCCCTTAGGGCCTTCGACAACGACCGTGCGACCGTCAAGTTTGACAGCAACTTTTTCCGGAAGCGAGATTGGTTTGAGTCCGACTCGTGACATGGTGATGTGTTTCCTTTTACGAGTTTGGGGTTTACCAGACGTTGGCGAGGAGTTCGCCACCGAGTTTCTGACGCTTGGCATTGCCGCCGGACATCACGCCTTTCGAGGTCGAAAGGATCGAAATACCGAGGCCGGACATGACGCGTGGGATCTCAGTCGAGCCGACATAGTGGCGGCGACCGGGAGTGGAAACGCGTTTGAGATCGGTAAGAACGGCGCGGCCGTCGACGAACTTAGGCTTCACCTTGATAGAGGTGCGTTTGTCGGTGACGACTTCGTAGTTCCAGATGTAGCCTTCTTCCATGAGGATGCGGGCGATGTCCGCCTTGATCTTGGAGTAAGGAGCGTTGAATTCCTCATTGCCGGCACGGGCGGCGTTTTTGAAACGCGTGAGGAAATCGGAGATTGGATCGGTGAGAACAGCCATGGTGGTGATTCTTAAATTTTCGTTAGGTTAGGCGGTTCAGACAGCGGCGACCGCTTCGGCCTCGTTGGCTTTTTTCATGTCGCGGAACGGCATGCCGAGCTCCATGAGCAGGGCGCGTCCTTCGGCATCGTTCGGGGCGGAGGTGACGAAGATCAGGTCGAAACCGATCTGGCGCTTGATCTGGTCGATCTCGATTTCAGGGAAGATCGATTGTTCCTGGATGCCGCAGGCGTAGTTGCCACGGCCGTCAAAGGACTTCGAGGAGATACCGCGGAAGTCGCGGATGTTCGGAGCGGTGACGTTGATGAAACGATAAAGGAACTCCCACATGCGGGCACCACGCAAGGTGACGCGGGCGCCGAGGACTTCGTTTTCACGCAATTTGAAATTGGCGACCGATTTCTTCGAGTAGGTGACCGATGGCCGTTGGCCGGTGATCTTCTGAATCTCGTTGACGGCATCGTCCACGGCGACCTTGCGGTCCGGGGATTTGCCCATGCAAGAGGTGACGACGATTTTCTCCAGGCGCGGGACCTGGTGAAGGTTGGTGTATCCGAGCTTCTTCTGGAGAGCCGGAACTACCTTCTCGAGGTAGTGTTGTTGTAGTGCGGGTATGCTCATTATTTTTTGCGGGTCAGCGCGGTTGTTGTGGCGCTTAAGCGCGGGCGGTTGCGAAGGCACTTCTTTCGAAGCGCCATGCTTCAGCCCACTTTCTTGACGTTGGAGATGTGGACGGAACCGTCGATGGTTTTGATACCACCGGGCTCGGTTTCAGTGGCCTTGGATGCCTTTTTGATCGGGCGGCCGCCTTCGACGATGACGCGACCTTTGGTAGCATCCACGAGGAGCACGGTGCCTTGCTTGCCTTTGTGGTTACCGGTGATGATTTCGACTTGGTCGCCTTTTTTGACGTGTGTCTTGATGCGGCTCATGGGGATAGAAACGTTAGGATGTAAAAGAGATTGCGTTTCAGAGGACCTCGGGAGCGAGCGAAACGATTTTCATGAACGCCTTTTCGCGGAGTTCACGGGCGACAGGTCCGAAGATCCGGGTGCCGCGAGGATTGTTGTCTTTGTCGATGATGACAATCGCGTTCGAATCGAAGCGAAGTGTCGAGCCATCGGCGCGGCGGATTGGATAAGCAGTACGGACGACCACAGCCTTGACCACGCTGCCTTTTTTGACGGCGGCGGTAGGGATGGAATCGCGGATGTGGCAGGTGATGACATCACCGATGCAGGCGGTGCGGCTGCGTTTGCCGAGCACGCCGATCATTTTTGCGCTGCGGGCACCGGTATTATCGGCGACGGCGAGCATGG
>CAYRLT010000084.1:0-6176 GCA_964425095.1 uncultured Luteolibacter sp. | reverse complement strand
TTAGCAATAGGGTTACAATGCGACATGAAGCCCTAAATGCTTAGGAGCGACCTAAAAACACCAAAGATCAAGCACCCTCATGGCAAGCCGAATTTTAGGAATATTGCTTGAGAGAGAGCTTGCTGCCAACAAACGAAAGTCCGCCATCTGCAAGGATTTGAATCCTCTCCTTAGCCAACCCTCATCCGCTCAATCGCCGCAGCCACATCCGCCACCCGGAACCTGACGGCCTTAAACCCTTAATAGTCGGAGACATTCCTCCGCGCGAACAGGGAGTTGTTCTCCTAGAACACCGATTGTAGGGTGATTAAGACCTTCGGCATGGAGAGCGGAAACTACCTGGCCTGATGCGGCCGGCAGTGCGTTGGCAAGAGCAATCATACGGTCGATCAACTCGTTAGTAGGAATTTTCAGTTCCTTGGCAGTGGCCTCCCAGTGGCGGCGAGCTATTTCCTTGAGGCGATATTTGCTGCCAACCTTCATCGCCAGCTTGGCTTTATGCGGGCTAATTTGAAGCGGATAGGGCAAGGCGCTTGCCAGATCGTAGAGCGGGGCAACGCGGACTTGTGATCCGGGAGCGATCAACAATGAATAGTTCTTCGCATGGGCGTCGGTGCCCGCAATCAACCAGTTGAAGACCAGTGCATCCGCGAAGCGGCGGACATCTGTGCCAGGTTCCGAAGAGACATCCCAAAGAAGATTTGCAATATCCTTCACCGAAGGGCCTCCCTCGTTCTGGTATTTGAGTGAAGGAGGCACGCTCAGTGCCTGGCACAGATCCTCCTGATGGATACGAAGGCAGCGTCCCTCACGAAAGACCCGGTCATAACGCTGAACTACGATCACCGGATAACCGCCAGGGTGGATTACCGAGGAAACTGCTGCCCGCAGGCCAAGCCGCTGCGCAAGTTTCAGACAGAAATGCTCGTTTTCGGCATATCCATCAAACTGTCCGGTGGCGGGCTTCAGGATATGCGTGGTCGGGGTCGGTCCTTCAGGCACTCCCCATTGACCGCTCAGCGGGTTGCGGAAAAGTGCGGTTTTGGGTTGTGCCCCGGCTAAGCTGAACTGCCCGGTGTCGGTGCTGGTTCTGGTGCTACCGTGGTTTTCAAGCAGCAACCTGATGCGCCCGGCAAGTTCCCCCTCGCTCAACCACGTCACTCTTTCCTCCGATGCCATGCCTAGCAGAGTCTCTTCCCGCCCGGGAGGAATAAACTGGATCGCCCCGGCGCAATCTTCTCCCACGTGCTCAAGGAGCTTGAACGGGTTCCGAGCTGAAACGTGGAAGTGCTTTGCCCACTGATCGATTACCTGGTCGCTGTCCGGTAGGAGTCCCCGCAGAAATGCGTCGATGCGGGAGTGTGGATGTTCCGCTGTCACCATGGGCATCGAAACAGATAAAGGAAATCCCCCGGACGACTCCCGCCATGATGGCTCATAGCGCAGGGTCAGTCGGTCACCCTGGCGAGTCACCGTTCCAAGCCGCTGGTCGGCCGCTATGATGATGAGTGTGTTGGTCATTGTTTTTCCGGATGATCCTCCAGCAGCTCATTGAGGTTAACCCGGCTCGGCGGATGGACTTCACTCGTCGAACAGAATTGGACTGTCAGCCCAAGGGATTTGAGCGCACGAAGGATCAGTCCGATTTCCGCCGTGGGTTTTCCTTTTTCCAGGCCGATAATCCAGTCCCGGCCAACGCCAGCCCTTTCGGCCAATTCAGACTGGCTCAGGCCGAGCCTCTTCCGCTCCGCCCGCACAGCAGCCGCAAGTTCCCGCATGTTTCTTATCTGCACGGCACAGTGATGCCAGTGTCGGCGAACGACGACAAGAATAAAATGAGGCCGAGCGGCGACATTGTAATTTGTAGTCGATCGGCAACAAATTTAAGCGACTGCATTTCCTTAGCCCAAGAACGAAACCTTGGCACAAGCCAGCGTGCAGATCACCCAATCCTCATCCGATCAATCGCCGCCGCCACATCCACCACTTGGAACCGGACTGCCTTGCCCATTTTGAAGTAGGGGATCAGTCCGCTCACGCGCCAGTTGTAGAGTTGGTGGCGGCAGATTTTGAGATGGCGGGCGAGTTCCTGTTCGGTGATCAGGTCGAGTTCGGTGCGCGGTGAAGATAGTTGCGGGTCCGTTCGATTGCCCGCACCATCATCCAAGCCGCATCCTTTCCAGAGCGGCATCCACTTCAGATTTCCGAAACCGCACGGCACGGCCGATTTTGTAATAGGGGACGAAGCCTGCCATGCGCCAGCAGAAGAGGTTTCGCTTGCTTACGTTGAGGTAAGCACAGGCTTGTTTTTCGGTCATCAGGGAGGCTGGTTCTTCGTGGCGTGGCGGGCTAGTTGGCATGTCCATGCCTGTGTTGGCCATGTCAACCAGTCTCTAACATCATGAGTGGTGACAAATGGTGACAACTAGTTAGCCATCGCGGTAACAGTTAGCACATACCATCAAAAATACTGATGGCCAACAGTGGCTAAATACGGCATATAAATGTCGTAAGTATCTAATAATGAGGAATTTGCATCACATTCAAATCCTACTCCCGCAACCAATGAAAGCCGTTGAATTCCAAGGAGTTCAGCGGCTTTCGCCTTTCCTGGGGATGGGGGTTCAGAATACCCCTTAAATGCGGCAAAAAGCGGGTTTTAATCCGTTCTATTGCACGATTGGCAACTGTGCAACGCTCTGTTGCGCTGCAAGGTATCAGTCATCGACGTTGCCCACCAATGGTCACGGTTAAATTGATCGGCTCGTTGCTGTTGTTTAGGTCGATCTTGTCGCCGTATTTCTTGGGCGCGAGCTTTGAGGTATACCACTTCCGGGCATCAATTTGGACCTTGGTCTTATGCGGATCCGTGCAGGAGTCGGCGATAGTAATGATCTCCACCAAGGAGTGCCACATCTTCTGCGTCAGTGAGATCATCTTTGAAGAGCTTTAAGCCATCTACGGCCATCTACGGCCATCGCCTGCTCAAGCCAATCCGCACACTACCCAACCACAGCCGAAACTGGGCTGAGAACGTTGTCCTGTAAACCTGCACCGGCTTGCCCATGTTGGCGGGCTTGCCATCGAGATCCGGCAGGGAAGAAGAGACTTCCGCGCCGCGCCGCGCAGCGGAGCGGAGCGGTCAGGAAAGCGGCGGTTAGGAACAGTGTTCCGTAAGTCATGGTTTTCATATGGTGGATAGGGTTCGAATGATTTTCAGTCTTTCGCTCGGAGCGTGATATGTCGGACTTTGAATCAAAGGGCGGCATCCGCAGCATGGGACGTTCATGATGCAATTCCTTGTGCTGCCATAACCCGAAGCGCCTGCAGGGTATTTCAAGCGAACAGGCGGGACGCTGTATTATTTTCATCGATTCCAGCACCTTTTAGGGGCTGGAATCAGCGCGCTTTTGACTCGTGCCGTAGGAGGCTTCGCTGTATTACTCGTTCTGTCTGAGTTGAGAATGCGCGCCCGTAACTGAGGCGGAATCCACCAATCCAAAGACCCCTACCCGCCCCACCATGAAACACCATGCATCCATCCTGCTGCTAGCGCCGCTTGCCTTGTTCGCCTTCTCATCCTGCCGGAAACCCGTCGCCTCTGGCGAAACGGCGGCCGCCGACGTCGTCCGTGAGGTGTATGGCAAGACGCCCGACGGCCGCGAGGTGGCCCTGTTCACCCTGACCAACGCCAAGGGCCTGCGTGCCCGCGTCTCCGAATACGGCGCCATCCTCGTCTCGATGGAAGTCCCCGACCGCGACGGCAAGCTGGCCGACGTCACCCACGGCTACGACACCCTCGATGGCTGGCTAACGAACACCTCCTACTTCGGGTCCACCGTCGGGCGCTTTGGAAACCGCATCGGAAAAGGCAAGTTCACCCTTGATGGCAAGGAATACAAGCTGGCCACCAACAACGATCCCGGCGGCATCCCCTGCCACCTCCATGGCGGACTCAAGGGCTTCGACAAGGTCCTCTGGTCCGGAAAAGCGGTCAGCGAAAACGGCGTCGAGTTCACTTACCTCTCCAAGGACGGCGAGGAAGGCTACCCGGGGAATCTATCAGTAAAGGTCACCTGCTCCCTCAATGATGACAACGAACTCAAATGGGAAGCCCGCGCCACCACCGATGCTCCCACCGTGATCAACCTTGTGCACCACTCCTACTGGAACCTCTCCGGCGATCCGACCACATCCATCAACGATCACCACCTCACGCTCAACGCGCCAAGCTATCTCCCCACCGACGCCGGCCTCATCCCCACCGGCCAACTCGCCCAAGTCGCCGACACCCCGATGGATTTCACTAAACCCACCGCCATAGGCGAGCGCGTCGAAGCTGAGTTCGAAGCGTTGAAATTCGGAGGCGGCTACGACCACGCCTGGGTCCTCGAAAAAGGCGACGGCCTCCGCCTCGCCGCCAGACTCAAGGACCCGAAATCCGGTCGGGTCATGGAAATCTCCACCAACCAACCCGCCATCCAGTTCTACGGCGGAAACTTTCTCGATGGTAAGGTGGCCGGCAAGGGCGGCGTGAAATACGCCCACCGCACTGCTCTCTGCCTCGAAACTGAAAATTTCCCCGATGCGCCTAACAAACCCGACTTTCCGTCCGCAGTGCTGCGTCCCGGCGAGACCTACTCCCACACCATGGTCCACCGCTTCCTCGCCGAATAGGCGTGGTCCACAGCACTCGGCGCGGCACCAGCGCCCCATACAAATCATCGATCAAAAAGCGATTGTTTTCGGGGTGAATCTTCATGATAGCCGCTGCGGCGAAGGTGCCGTCTGCCACTGGTTCCAGTTGTCGATGAGCTTGAACTTGTCGGGAGTGTTGCGGTGATCTCACGGCACCGGCTCGACGGCGGTGAGTTTGACCACGATCGGGTTGGGCCACCTCGAATTGTTGTAAATCCGTTGGGCGCGCATAATGTCGAGATGAAGCTTGCCGTCCTTCTGGATGAAGGTTGGAGCGGGATTGACCTTGGGCGCGTATTCCAGAACCTTGCCATCGTGACCAAGCACACTGATTCGCGTGTTGGCGGTGGCCTTGATCGTATCCAGCACGAACTCGCGACGCTTGCCGCGAACCCAATCGGCTTGATTTGTTAGAAAGACATAGACGGTTTTAGGGTCGTCCTTGTGACAGGTGAACCAGGCATCGCCCTCGCGGGTGTGATGCCACGGACGGACCTGATAGATCGCCTCGTGATTGATGAACAACCACAGGCCGAGTTCGCGGATGATGCGTTCCTGCTCGAAGGGGATGACGCCCGAGGGTTCCGGGCCGACGTTGAGCAGGAGGTTGCCGCCCTTGGCGCGGGTTTCGATGAGCATTTCGATGAGCTTGGTGCCAGATTTGTAGGACTCGTTGGTCGGCTTGAACTGCCACTGGGTACCGAGGGTGAAGCAAGCCTCCCATGGCTCGGAAAGCGCGCTGCGGGGGAGTGATTGCTCGGGTGTCTCCATCGCACCGCGAGTGACCAGCGTATTCGGTTGGAGTTTCCATGCGAGATCGCGGATGCCGTCGGCCTGGCCATCGATGAACAAATAATCCACCGCGCCGTAGCGGGTGTAGAGTTCTTCGATCTGGGCGAGATTGTGTTTCATCAACTCCGGGTTGTCAGATGGCAGGACGCGACGGTCGCCGCCGTTTTTGTGGCGTGAAATCGGGTGACCTTGTTTGTGCAGCAGCCAGAAATCGTCGGGTGAAAAGTAGAATCCCATGCCGAGGCCGGCGGCGCGAAAGGCATTCACATACATTTGGGTGATGTCTTTCCGATACGGGGTGTTGGCGATGGAGAAATCCGTGGTGCGGGTGGGGAACATGCAGAACCCGCTGTGGTGCTTGTTAGTAAACACGGCATACTTGAAGCCGCATAACTTTGCCAAGGTGGCCCACTCGGTGGGATCGTATTTTGTGGGATTGAAGGTCTTGGGCAGTTCCTCGAAAAATCGGCGCGCGTAGTCGTCATCCGCACCCACTAGGCTGTGGCTGATCACCAAGCCGAGTTGCGAATCGACCGACCAATGGATGAACATGCCGAGAGCCTGATCGCGGAAGGCTTCGAGTTTTTCGGGTTTGTTGAGGTTCCCTGTTTTCGCGGCGGCTTCGTCGGCCGTGTTCTGGTCGGCGGGTGATGACGGCTCTGCCGCAGGCGCGGATGTGAAGAGGC
>CAYRLT010000083.1:0-2035 GCA_964425095.1 uncultured Luteolibacter sp. | reverse complement strand
CACTGTAACCGCGATTCAAAAGTGTTTGGGTGATAAAGGGAAATCCGGAAACATCTTCCAAATACTCAGGCCCGAATGGGATGCCGTCGAAATCCGATCCGAGACCAACATGATCAGGGCCGGCTATCTTTACGATATGATCGATGTGGTCCACGACGCTTTCTACCGAGCATTTCGGTACAGGATGTTCCTCATCCCATTTGTTAAGCAATTCATAAATCTTGTTCTTATTTAGGTTGGGATCGCTTTCAAGGCGATGCATATAATTCCAGTAATCTTGATCCAGGGTCACGCCTTCCGGGTTCAAATAGCCGGGGAAGAAATTCACCATGATAATGCCGCGGTTTTGCGCCACGCCGCGCAGGACATCATCGGGAACGTTGCGGGGAGAGGCCGCCAGTGCGAAGGCCGATGAATGGGAAGCAATGACAGGCGCCCGGCTGACGCGCAGCACATCGCGCATGGCCTTCGCCGACACATGCGAGATGTCCACCAGCATGCCGAGCCGGTTCATCTCGCGGACGACCTCCTCGCCGAAAGGAGCCAGACCGCCATGCCTGGCTTTATCGGTGGCCGAATCGACCCATTCGCTGGTGTCTCCCCACGTAAGCGTCATGTAGCGCGCGCCCAGCCGGTAGTACGCGCCCAGCAGGCCCAGGGAATTCTCGATCGCCTCACCACCCTCAATGCCGATCAGGGAAGCGATCTTCCCTTCCTTTCGGATGCGCAGGATATCATCCGCAGTGTAAGCCATTTCAAAAACGTCAGGATACTTTTCAACCATCTTGTGGATGAGCTCAATATCTTCCAGACAGCAGCCAGAACTCGATTTGCCATTCCCGCTTTTCCCTAAAAAACCCGCGGCCGCCCAAAACTGGGTTCCGACTCCTCCCTGGCGAAGACGGGTAATATCCGTATGAAACTCCGGCTGAGCGCTCAGCAGGTCGAGCGTTTCGAAAGATGCAATCCCTTTGAGACGCATCGCGTTTATCAAATCGTTGTGCCCATCCACGACGAGCGCCTCCCGATGAATCCGCAACGCTTCCTTGGTAAGAACGATGCTCTTATTTCTGCCTGTTCGTCCCCGCCCCCACATTTTGAAGGAAAGCGGAAGTGCCAATCCGGCGGTGGCCAAACCAATGAATTTTCTTCTATTCACCATTCTCATCTCCAAGTATTATTGGGAACGGTAGGTTAATTCTTGTATTTGTTCATTATCTTGGGTCAAGTTTACACGTTTTAACCTACCGTCCACTTTAATGCATGAATTTTTTTGGTCACCGTACAATAGCTTGGAATATAAGGCTTTGGAATTCCCGCACTCCCGGGTATAGCGGCGGAGGAGTGAATTGTGCCATGAAAATGCCGATGAGCTGTTCTTTCGGATCGATCAGAAAGAACGTGTCGTGAATGCCAAACCACCCGAAGCTGCCTAGCGAAGCGGCCGATCCAGCCGCGACCGGGTCCGTCAATACCCGAAAGCCCATTCCAAAACCCCACCCATTGACTATCCACCCATTCGCCGGAATGTTAGTGCTTAATGGCATGGCCTGGGCAGGCAGCTGATTGATTGTCATCAAGTCGACCGTTTTGGGACTGAGAATCCTTGTACCTTCAAGTTCGCCGCGGTTAAGCAGCATCTGCGTAAAACGGAAGTAATCGGCAGCAGTAGAGGCGAGGCCGGCTCCAGGCTCGAGAAACGTCGGCTTCCGCGACCATTTGCCTCTGACTGGCATATCGGTCACAACAAGATCGCCTCGCTCAGATAATGCGTGGAGGCTTGTAAAGCGAGGCCACTTCTCCTTGGGCACAAAAAAATCCGTATCGGTCATCCGGAGCGGCTCGAAGATGCGTTCCCGCAGGAAGACATCGATGGGCTTGCCGGAGATGATCTGCACTATATAACCAATAACATCGGTCGACCAGCCATATTCCCACTTCTCGCCTGGCGAAAAGAGCAGCGGCAGGCCGCAGAGCTTTAAAACCATTTCCTTGAGGGAGGGACTGTCATCGAGTTTGGCTGCGTCCAACATCT
>CAYRLT010000082.1:0-2023 GCA_964425095.1 uncultured Luteolibacter sp. | reverse complement strand
CTGTTTTCTATTTCTGGGGCCACAGCTACGAATTCCTCACCGAAGAGGATTGGCAGGCCTACACAAACAAACTCATCCGTTTCAACGCCGACCCCGATGTCGTCTGGGCCGACCTGCCCGCCATCTTCCCGAGTTGAGCCTTTCCATATAACCCTACCCTCAAGCCGCCCTCGATCTTCATCGTCCCATCCGCAAGGCGCTGGACCAATGGCAGCAGCGGCATGATCTGAGGCACGATGTTTCCGAGTCCGACATGGTGATCTGCTAAAAGTGATTTTCGGGCGCAAACCCGGGGATAATGGGGTTGGGAATTGCAGGGTGGTTCATGGGTTGGAGTTGTCTCTCGTAGAGGTGCGGGGTCCTGCTTTTTCTTTCTCCTTGAGTGCATATCGCACATCCGGGTCGCCTCCTGCGTCCTCATAGAAGTCGAGGTCAAGACGGGAGAGGTCGGTGAGAGGTTCTTTCGCAATTGCGGCGAAGACCTCCTCTGCCTCGGAGTTGAGAGCCGCCTTTTCATTCTCAGGAAGTTGATTCGGCCAGGCCTGGAATTGCCAATTGATTCCAGCGGCGCGTTCCTCGGGTGGCCAGATCGATGCGATCTCCTCATAGCGGCGGAGGGTTCCGTTCTCCACGCCGCCATCCGGACCGCAGCGAATTTCTTCGGCGATCAATCGGGCCTTGAGCCGGTCGTATTCGCGCTGATGCTCCGCGTTGAGCGGGTCATTGAGCAGGTTGTGGGTTTCGCCCGGATCGTGGGCTAGGTCGTAAAATTCCTCGATTCCTTTCAAATACCAATACGCGAGTTTGTAACGCGGGCCGCGCAGGGCAATCCACCGGTAGGCATCGTTATAGCACTCGATATAGACCTCCGAGCGGTCGCGCGTGGACTCTCCCGCCGGCTTCAACAACGATTCGCCCCGGTAATCGATCCCGGTCGGCAAGGCGGCTCCGGCGGTTTCGAGGACGGTTGGGAAAAGGTCGAGCAAGTCAGCACAATCCTCCCGACGGCTGCCAGGGGCAAATTTTGCTGGATAGCGGAGCACAAGCGGGATGCGCACCGAGGCTTCGTGAGGAATACCTTTCTCCATCGCCCCGCCCTGGTCTCCGAGCATTTCTCCGTGGTCGGAAAACAGACAGATCAGCGTGTTATCGAGCTGTCCAATCTCTTCCAAAGCCCGCACGACCTCGCCCATCGCATGGTCCACAAACGAGACCTGCGCGTAATACAGCTCGCGATAACGGCGCATCGCGGCCGGGCTGAGGTCCCGGCCCGGACGCTGACAATACCGTAATTTGTATGTCTCCGTGTCGCTGCAGGGAGTTGGTTCCGGCAGCTCGGCATCGCGATACAAGTCAGCCCACTCGTCAGGGCAATTCTGGGGGGGATGCGGCGCAATCCATGACGCAAAAAGAAAAAACGGACGGTTGAAATTTTCCTTGACGACCCGTGCCGCCTCGCGCCCAACCCATGCCGTTCCTGTGGCCTCTGCGGGAACGAGCGAGCGCTGAGGCTGGCTGTAGATGAGGTTGCGCACCCCGTGGTGGTTGCGGATGTGGTCATACCCGTTGCTTCGCAACCAACGCAGGTAGTCGTCATCGGCCTCATAAATCGGCGTCTCCTCCATGATCTGCATCCGGTGAAATCCATGGTGGGTGCGCTCCGGGCCGAAGTGCATCTTGCCCACCGCTTCGCAGTGATAACCCTGACCAGCCAACACCTCGGCAATGCGGGGGTATTCGGTCGGGATCGGCGGATGGGACATCGAGGCGATGCCCGTGTAGCGCGAGGTCAGGCCGGTGATCAAGTGGTGGCGGGCCGGCACACAAATCGGCGCCGGCGTCGTCGCCTGGGTAAAGGCGCAGCCCTCGTGCACGAGCCGGTCCATCGTCGGCGTCTGCATCCACTTCGCCCCAAGCGCGGCAATGCAGTCATAACGGAGCTGATCCGCCATGAGGAAAACGATGTTCGGCTTGCTCGGGTTCCGCTCGCGGTGAAACAGCGGACGAGTGTAATCGGCGATGG
>CAYRLT010000081.1:0-2626 GCA_964425095.1 uncultured Luteolibacter sp. | reverse complement strand
ATTGACCACCACATCTTGCGATTCTGGTTATTTTGGAAATCCGAACTACTTTGCAAACGGCGGAGATTTACGAGGAATCTGGCTGATCAGCATCAGGGATTGCCGTGATCCGACATCATGCGAGAAGAGCGGATTGCAGAGGAACTGGCGGAACTATGCCCGTTGCTGCCGATGGCCGAGGCATGTTGGAGTGAAGCCGAAAGTCTTGGCGGTGCCGCAAAACTCGGCGGACTCACCTGCCCTATGGCCGATGTCTTGATCGTCGCGTGTGCACGTCGGCACGGGGCGGAAATCGGGCATGACGACAAGCACATCGAAGTATTGCTCAAACTTTGATTTAGATCCAGCTACGCCAAGGACCACTGGATCGAACATCAAGCCGGCGCTGATTGATCTGCCGCTACTAATCAAGGGCTCCCGCAGTGGGCGAAGAACGCCTATGCAATGGCGCTTCGGACTACGCTTGCGTTGAACCCATGGGCCGGCGGCAAAGCTTTATACTCTAAAAGCCTGTCTTGCTGAGTGTACCTGGCAATTCAAGACACCGTTCTTCTGCATTTCGCTTCGCGGGCGGACTGAAGTCCTGGACTACTTTTTGAATTGCGCGGCCAGCGATCAATGGCTGCCGCTGCAGGCGAGGAACCTGCGTTGGGCTTCCGCTTCCGGATTGTGGGGCTTGTCTTCCTCATCCGCTTGGGTGTCGGCGAGGAGTTCGTCACGGAATTTCGCGATAATGGCTTCCACCGGCCATGAGGAGGCCTCACCGAACGCGCAAATCGTGCGACCATCGATTTGATAGGCGACGCTTTCGAGAGTTTCGATATCCTTCGGGCTGGCGTGGCCGGCGACGAGGCGGTCCGAGATTTTTTTCATCCAGGTGGATCCTTCGCGGCACGGGGTGCATTGGCCGCAGGATTCGTGGGCGTAGAAGGCGTTCAGGTTGTTGAGGACCCAAGACATTTTGCGCGAGTCATCGATGACGATCACGCCGCCGGATCCGGCCATCGAACCGCAGGCGGCGAGGCTATCGAAATCCATCGGGATATCCCAAAATCCGAGCACTCGTTCGCTGCCATCGGGATTTTTCAGTTTGAAGGTTTCATCGCAGCGCAGGATTTTTGAGGACGATCCGCCGGGGATGACGGCTTTGAATTCGCGTCCTTCTTTCGGTCCGCCGCAGAGATCGTAGAGCAGTTCCCGCATAGTTAGCTTACCGACTTCGATTTCGAAATAGCCGGGATTTTTCACGTCGCCGGAGACGCAGAGGATGCGGGTGCCGGTGTTGCGGGGGACGCCGAGTTTTGAATATTCATCGCCACCCATGTGGACGATGTGTTTCACGTGGCAGAGAGACTCGACGTTGTTGACGATGGTCGGACACATGTAGAGGCCGAGGGCGGCGGGGAAATACGGCGGTTTGATCCGCGGGTAGGGACGCTTGCCTTCCAAGGATTCGATCAATCCGGTTTCCTCGCCGCAGATGTAGGCTCCGGCACCGCGATGCACGAATATTTCGAGGTCAAAGCCGGAACCTAACACGTTTTTCCCGACGAAATTGTGCGCCCGAGCTTCTTCGATGGCTTTTTCGACGATGAGCGCCGCTTCTGGAAACTCTTCGCGGATGTAGATGTAGGCCGTGTGAGCGCCGACGGCGAAGGCGGAAATGACCATGCCTTCGACGAGTTGGTGCGGGTCCTGATGGAGGATGTAGCGGTCCTTGAAAGTGCCGGGCTCGGATTCATCGCCGTTGCAAATCAGATAGACCGGCTTGGTGTTGTTGGGTGGGATGAACGTCCACTTCATGCCGGTCGGGAATCCCGCGCCGCCGCGGCCGCGCAGGCCGGCTTTTTTCACCTCTTCGGTGATTTCCTTCGGTTGCATGGCGAAGGCTTTTTTCAAGTCCTCATAGCCGCCCTCGCGGAGGTAACACTCAATGGAGGGATCCCAACCGATGCGGTCCACATTCTTGAAAATGAGCCGGTGTTCGCGTGGGTGGGGTGCTTTGGTGTAGGTGATCATGGAAATCAGTCGATGGTTGGAATGGCCTCCAGCATGAGGCCGTGGGGGATGAAGCGTTTTATACGTTTCGATATTTCGCGAGCAGTTCCTCGGCCTTGTCGGTGGCGACGCCTTCGTGGAAATCATCGTTGACCATGCAGACCGGAGCCGTTCCGCAGGAGGCTAGGCACTCGGCAAACTCGACGGAGAAATTTCCGCAAGGTGAGACGGCGACTGGATGGTGGTGGGAATCCATCGTCGAGCGGTCGATGCCGGTGAGTTCGCACAAGCGCTCCATCAGCTCATGAGAGCCACCCATGGCGCAGGAGAGGGTGCGGCAGACGCGGATGTGGAATTTGCCGGGAGCGGTCTGACGAAAGCCGGGGTAAAATGTAACCACTTCGAGCACTTTAATCGGCTCGAGATCGAGTTTTTTCGCCACCCAATCGATGGCGGAGGCTGAGATGTATCCAAACTTGTGCTGGACGATGTGCAGCAACGGCAAGGTGGCGGAGCGCTTACTGGCCGGGTAGTGCGAGATGCGCTCATTGGCCGTGGCCTCAAGTTCGGGAGTCACCTCAAACAGCGCGAAAAACTTCGAGCCCGGGGTCTCATGCGAGGCGGTGTT
>CAYRLT010000080.1:0-4294 GCA_964425095.1 uncultured Luteolibacter sp. | reverse complement strand
GGTTGGTTGTCGGAGTTGGTATTGCTGTTTTTCATAGCAGGACAACCGTGATGCCAACCCCGCAACCCTTCAACTTTCATTCACGCATTGTCACATCACCAGCGCATCTATCAGCCTGCCGCGCAGCGGCTTAGTTCAACTGGCGCGCCATCACAACCGTGTGCTTGAGGTGACCCTGGCGATTGCGCGGGTGGTGGACCAGCGGTTTGCTCTCGGGCAGCATCGTGAGGAGCCAACGAGGTGAGTGGAGCGCATCCAATTGTCATCTCATGGTCAGGGCGAACCCTCGACTTCGCTCTGCGAGCTACGACGGGCAAGCTGTTTCGCTTTGCCGCTCACAAAATCTCGGCGACGAATGATTCTTTTTCGAAGATCGAGAAAGCCTCGGGTTCTTCGCCGGTGCCGAGAAACCTCGGTGGAATACCGAGTTGGTCTTGGATGGTCACGGCGATGCCGCCTTTGCCGGAGCCGTCCAGTTTGGTGACGATGAGGCCGTCGAGCGGACAGGCTTTGTGAAATTCTTTGGCTTGTTGCAAGGCGTTAGAGCCGGTGGTGGCGTCCACGACTAACAAAGTAAGGTGCGGCGCGGTTTCATCTTGCTTGGCGATGGTGCGGCGGATTTTTCCGAGTTCTTCCATCAGGTTATGTCGCGTATGGATGCGGCCGGCGGTGTCGCAAATGAGGAATTGGGCCTTGGAGGCGATGGCTTTTTGATGGGCGTGGAAACAAACCGATGAGGGGTCGGCGTTCGGGTTGCCTTTAACGACCGTTAGATTCAGGCGTTCGCCCCAGCGCTCGAGTTGCTCGACGGCGGAGGCGCGGAAGGTATCAGCCGCGGCGAGGATGACGGAGAACCCGCGATTTTTGAGCCAATAGCCGAGCTTGGCGGATGAGGTGGTTTTTCCGGTGCCATTCACGCCGACGACAAGAATGACGAAGGGTTTGCCATTTGGGCGGGGCAGGGGGGGCGGCTGATCTGCGGGCAGGCGCTTGGAGAGGTGGCGGCGGGTGGTTTCCAGCACGTCCTGGGCGGAGATTTCGCGGCCGAGCTCGCGGAGTTCGTCGATGATGGCGGTGGTCAAATGAATGCCGAGATCGGAGCCGATCAGATCGGCTTCGAGGTCGTCCCAATCGATTTCCGCGCGATTGGTGATCTTATTAAGGAGAGATTTGAAAAAACCAGCCATGGGTGTCGGCGGGAGGCTATTTGAGGAGACGCGAGACTTCAAGACACAAGACGCAAGACAAGAGGGCTTCGCACGGTTCGTCTCTCTACTTCTTTTCTTGTGTCTTGTGTCTTGCTGTCTTGTGTCTTTCTCTTTCCCCGCATGCCGAAGATCCGAGTGCTCCCTGATATTCTTGCCAGCCAAGTGGCGGCGGGAGAGGTAGTTGAGCGCCCAGCCTCGGTGGTGAAGGAGTTGGTTGAAAACAGCATTGATGCCGGGGCGCGGGAAATCCGGGTGGATATGGACCAAGGTGGGGCGGCCTTGATTCGGGTCAGCGACGATGGTTGCGGGATGTCGCGCGAGGATGCGTTGATGTCATTGGAGCGCCATGCGACGAGCAAGTTGCGGATTGCGGAGGATTTGGCGGCGATCCGGACTTTGGGGTTTCGGGGAGAGGCGGTGCCGAGTATCGCCAGCGTTTCGCGTTTCCGAATGGTGACGCAGGAAGCGGGTGCGGTGGCGGGCACGGAGATTTTGGTGGATGGCGGAAAAATCCGCGATGTGAGGGATGCCGGCTGTGCGCCGGGCACGGTGATTGAGGCGAAGTCGTTGTTTTTTAACATGCCTGCGCGGCGGAAATTCATGCGAGCCGAGTCCACTGAGGCGGCGCACGTCGAGCATCAGCTGCGATTGCATGCGCTGGCCGCACCTTGGGTGAGGTTCCGTTTGCGGCGGGATGACCGTGAGGTTTTCGATTTGCCGGCTGCGGCGAAGGCGGTGGAGCGGATACGGCATTTGCTAGGAAACGAAATGGCGCGGGAATTGATCGCACTGCCGCTGACCCATGGAAATGGCATCTCGGTGGAGGGGTTCGTGCTTCCAGCCAGTCATGCGCGGAAGGGCAGGCGCCACCAATTCGTGTTTCTCAATGGCAGACCGGTGGAGGATGCGGTGATTTCACGGGCGCTGGCGGAGGGGTTTCGTGGTGCGGTGACAGATGGAATGCATCCGGCGGCCTGGCTCTGGCTCGATCTGGATCCGACGCTCGTGGACGTCAATGTGCATCCGGCCAAGCGCGAGGTTCGTTTTCATCGGCCACTGGACGTGCGCGATGTGATTTTAGAAGCGGTGATGCAGAGTTTGAAGCCGCCACCGCCAAGAATACCGATCATGCCAAATCGGGTGGAGGCAGTGCCGTCCGTGGCCCCGCGAGCTGATGCTCCTGTGCCGTTGCCGCTGGCATTGCCGGTGGCGGTGGCGAGCGGATTTCATATTCCCCAGCCGATGCTTTCCGCGTGGCAGGAGTCACCCTCGATTCCCGGGGAGCTTGAACCGCTGGAGCCGCTGCCGGTGCAGGGTGGGGGAGCGCCTGATTTTCGGATTATTGGAATGTTGCGGAATCGTTTCGTCATTATGGAGAGCGCGGATGGCTTGGTCATGTTCGATCCGAAGGCGGCGAAGGAACGGATTTTTTACGACGGCCTGCTGCGACAGCGGGATAGCGGAGCTGTAGCACAAGGTTTGTTGGTGCCGGTGCTGCTGGAATTGGATCCGCGGGATTTTGATCTGTTGCTGCGGGAACGCCTCGCATTGGCGGACGCCGGTATTGAAGTGGAGGCATTCGGAGGAAATACCGTGCAAGTCCGCACGCTTCCCGCATGTCTTGGAATTGAAAATCCGCGCCCGTTTCTCGGGGCAATGCTCGATGAGTTGCTGCACGATCCCGTTTCAGGTGCCCGCTTCGCGTTGGATCGCCTCGCGCGCATCCTCGCAAAACGCGCGGCGGCATTCATCGAACCCCGACTCATCGAAGCGCGGCCCTTGCTCATGGAATTGTTCACTTGCGAGCTGCCTTACTGCACAGCCGAGGGTCGTCCGACACTGACTGAATTCGGCATGCACGAGTTGGAGCGTCGATTCGGTCTTGCCAAGAGCTGAACAGGGCGACGACTTGTATTACGCGATCACGTAGAATTTTAGTCTTGGAAATGTCACTGTGGTCGTAACCAAACCAAGCTGGTGTTTTTGTTTTTTTAGAGAAAAAAGAAATTAGGATTGGAGTATCCGATGTCTTTTAAAGTTGTAACTAACTGATAAAGAACGGGAAAGGTGGTTTTTTATGGTTCTGCTTTTCTTTCAAAGAAAAGCAGAATTTCCTTGTTTAGATGAATTTAAATTTTAGAGTAATGGTTAATCGAGGTGTCAAATACTTCAAAAGGATTGGCAAAAACCATGAATGTTTACCGTCTAGCGTTTGGAATCACCGCTGTCGCCCTCTTGGGTTCGGCTTCTGGTGCCCGCTTGGCGGATCGGTTGTCCGGGGCCCACGAGCGGTTTTTGGAAAACCGGCGGGAAGCTCTGCCATCTTTGAGCGATCCTTACGGAGTTCCTTCCGCAGCGCGGGTGGTTATAGAGCCTTCCCGGGAATCGATGCGCGATTCATTGCCGTGGAAGCGCAACGTGACCGCCACCGTGTTTTGGGTGGGGGAATTGCCGACCGAAAACAATCCGACGCCCAATACCAAGAGTGCATGGGATGAAAACTGGCAGGAAAATTTTGGCGGCTATGATCAACCGGATCAGCGCAATGGTTGGAGCCCTGCTGGCTTCACACCGCAGCTTAATCCTTTTTACATCGCATTGCCCTACAATGATGTTGCTAAGGGTGGAGTGCACCGCCCTGAAGCTTCGGCAGTGATTCCTTGGTTCTGGGAAGATTATCGTGGCGATGGTATTTCGGTCTGCAAGGGCCGCTGGGTCGCTATCCATTTTGAAGGCCGTGTTTGCTATGCCCAATGGGAGGACGTGGGGCCCTTCGAGGTGGATCACTGGCAGTATATCTTCGGTAAGGAAAAGCCCCGATTCAATCGCAATCAGTCCGCTGGCATTGATCTAAGTCCGGCCGTGCGCGATTTCTTGAGCCTACGCAGCGGAGCGATTGTCGAATGGCGCTTCGTCAACAACCTCCAAGTGCCTAAAGGCCCGTGGAGGGGTTGGTCCAGCGGTCTCGAACTGCCTCAACCTTGAAATTTTTTATTCTGAAAAATGCTGTTTTCACCCGAACCTTGACGCGACGAACTACACGAAATCATCAACACTCAACACTAAAAAAACCATGAAAACAAAAC
>CAYRLT010000079.1:0-1909 GCA_964425095.1 uncultured Luteolibacter sp. | reverse complement strand
TTTTTGCATCGCAGCTCCGAAACCACCACCTGGCTCACTTATCACCTCATGAATCAAAAAATCGACCTCAACGGCACATGGCAACTTCGATGGAACGACGGCGAACGCGGCGAGCGCCCCAAACGGGTGCTTGCTGGCGATGTGAACTGGAGCCGCGCTTGGAGTGCCTCCGTGCCGGGCAGCGTGCATGAGACGCTTCTGGAGCACGGCGTGATTGCCGATCCGGGCATTGGCACAAATGTGCTCTCCTGCCGGTGGGTGGAGGAAACGGTTTGGTATTACCGCCGCGCATTCCAGCTGCCCCGTTTGCGCGAAGGAGAGAGCGCGTGGCTGTATTTTGAGACGCTGGATTTGGCAGCAAAAATTTACCTTAACGGCGTGGAGATCGGCTCGCATGCGAATGCCTTTCATCCATGCCGCATCGAGGCCACTGCTGCGCTCCGTGCGGGTGAAAACGAACTGGTGGTCGAGATTGAGAGCGGAATTTTTCATGCGATGACGCGGTCGTCGGAGGGCTACGGACTGCGCCTCAACCACCGCCAGACAAAATCCAACTGGTTGCGCAAAACCCAGAGTGAGTTCGGTTGGGATTGGTCGCCGCGCCTCGTCAATGTTGGCATTCCTGGCAGTGTCCGCTTGGAAATTTGCTCCGGCATCCGCTGGGAGCGCGCCGCGTTGATTTCTGACCTTTCCGCCGACCTGGCCAAGGGAAGCGTCACGGCCCGGGTTTTTGCAGAGAACTTGACCGCCAAGCCGATGCCCGGCGAATTGCTGCTCAAGCTGGGAAAATCGACCGATCCCTTGCGTGTGCCGGTGGTGCTGCAGCCAGGCATAAACACACTGGAAGCCACTCTGCCAGTGACCAACCCCAAACTCTGGTGGCCGGTTGGGCATGGTAAACCCAACCGGAGCGAGGCGACAGTCGAGCTTGTCGTCGGAGGCAAAATCGAAGGAAGCCTGACCCGTAAAATCGGCTTCCGCCATGTGCGCGTGAATCAGGAAAAACACCCAGAGCGCGGGAGGTATTTCATCATTGAAATCAATGGCAAGCCCATCTTCTGCAAAGGCGGCAACTATGTCCCGACGGACCTCATCCTGAGCCGCATTGACCGCAGGCGTCATGCGGTGCTCCTCGATCGCGCCCTGGAGGCGAACTGCAATTTCCTGCGCGTCTGGGGCGGCGGCGTTTACGAGAGCGACGAATTCTACGACCTCTGCGACGAAAAAGGGATCATGGTCTGGCAGGATTTCATCTTTGCCTGTGGCAAGTATCCCGCGACTGACGAGGCCTTCCTGGCCGATGTCACGCAGGAGGCAAGGCATCAGGTGCGACGACTCGCGCATCACCCGAGTCTCGTCGCATGGTGTGGCAACAACGAGATCGAGCAGGGAAACTGGGAGTGGGATTACGAGAAGGGCGTGGCGTTTCCCGACTACGCGCTCTACCATCTCGTGCTGCCACGCCTCATGAGGGAAGAGGATCCGGGCCGTTATTACCAACCCAGCTCGCCGTTCTCACCCGATGGAGAATCGCCGACCGCCGACCACCTTGGCGACCAGCATCCTTGGAGCCTTGGATTTCACGACAATGATTTCCGCAAATACCGCGACATGATTTGCCGCTTCCCGAACGAAGGCGGCATCCTGGGACCTAACAATCTTTTGGCCATCCGTGAATGCTTCGGCGAGGCGCCGCGCAAAATCGGCACATTCCCATGGGAGATTCACGACAACTCCGTCACCTCTTGGGAAATCTAGCCCGCCTATGCGCCAGACCTCATGTTTGAAGAGTGGCTCGGCAAGCGGGTCGCGGACATGTCGCTGGAAGACTATGTCTATTGGGGTGGTGTGCTGCAGGGCATCGGCCTCTCGGAATACATCAAAAATTTCCGCCGCCGTATGTTCGACA
>CAYRLT010000078.1:0-10006 GCA_964425095.1 uncultured Luteolibacter sp. | reverse complement strand
ATGACCTCGTTCATGGACTTGTGGAGGCTGTAAAGATCCAAGCCATAGAAGCCGACCTGGTGATCGGAGGCATAAACGTGTTCATTGTGATCTTTCAGCCAGCCAATGAAATCCAGCACGTCGGCGTTGCGCCACATCCATGAGGGAAATCGCTCAAAACCAGCGAGTGAATCCACTGCATCGTGGTCGGTGGATTCGCCACGGACGAAACGATTGACGCGATAAGCATCCGGCCAATCGGCTTCGACAGCAATTGCGTTGAAGTCTTTTTCAAGGATCAGTCGCTTGGTGAGTTGCGCGCGCAGATCGTAGAATTCGTGAGTGCCGTGCGAGGATTCGCCGAGCAACACGACGCTGGCGTTGCCGATCATTTCGAGCAACCCGTCGAGATCGGGGGCGGTTCCGGTGAGTGGTCGGGCGTGTTGGCGGATTTTCTCAAGCTCGCTTTTATGCGGCATAAAGACCGGTTTTGCTTCCTCCAGCGCCTGGATCTGGCGGGAAGAAGGGGGCTGCCGATGGCCGGCATCCGCTAGCCGGGCTGATTCTTGAATGGGGGAGGAATTCATGGTTTCAGGTCGGATAGGAGGACCGGGGGAGTTCTCGTGGTGCATGTTTCCGGATGGATGTCCGGGTGAGACGTGAAAGCCGATATCGCCATTTGTAAGATGCCGCCATGTGTGCCAAAGGCAAATTGAAAGAACGGTGAAGCCAGGCTGATGGAGTTCTCGCGGTAGGCTCCGCGCCGATTCGGGATTGAATCCGGGTGCAGTTCCGCTTAGGTTCCCAGCATGTGCGGATTCGGACGGCTTTGGGGCCTTGCTGCCGTGCGACCGAATCCACTCATCATCAGCGACGCGGCCATCGGTGCCGTAGAAACCTTTCCGCTGCGCGACCTGCGCGGTTAATATCTAACTTCAATCAATATGGAACCCGAAACTGAATTGGAAACCGACACCCTCGTCGATCACAGCGCACCCGTGCGCCAATTTTCCGTTATGCTGCCAAACCGGGTCGGCGCGCTCGCTGCGTTGGTGAAAATGCTGCGGGCCTCATCGATTGAAGTCATCGGCCTCAGCGTGCAGGACTCGCGCGATGCGACAGTCGCCCGCTTGGTCGTTTCCGATCCCGACACCACCGAGCAGATCTTCATGGAAAAAGGCATTCCGCACACCTCCTGCGAGCTCATTGTGGTGGCTCTGCGCGAGGCTGGCCCCGGCCTGCTGCAATGCCTCGATACCTTGATGATCGCGGAAACCAACATCGACTTTGCGTATGCCTTACTTCCCAACCCGAACGGGCAATCGATGCTGGCAATGCACGTGGAAGACTATGAATTCGCCGTCGCCATCTTACACCAAAGCGGATTCCGCTTGATGTATCAGGACGACCTCAGCCGCTGATTCTCGGACTATTTCGGGCTGCGATGTTTGGTGGATTTTTTCGGCGGACGGGGAGGGGGAGTGGTGGTGTTTTTGGGGGTGGGCTTGGTGGATTTTTTTGCATCCATTTCACGGGTGCGTTTCCGCCAGTCGCGGCGCGGTGGGCTGACGCCGGGGATGTATGGGGGAATGGGGGCGTTGTAATTGAAGCCTTTGAGGCGCTTGCGCTGGAGGCGTTGGATGATGGTGAGCTCGAGAATGCCCAGCAGGTTCAGGTCTTCTTCGGGCACGAAGCTGATCGCTTCGCCCTGCGCTTCCGCCCGGCCGGTGCGGCCGATGCGGTGGATGTAGTCTTCGGGATTGACGGGGAAATCATAGTTGATGACGTGCGTGACGCCATCGATGTCGATGCCACGTGCCACGATGTCGGTGGCGACGAGGACCTGGGCTTTTCCATCCTTGAAATCCTGAAGTGCTTGGAGACGTTGTTCTTGTGAGCGGCTTGAGTGGAGCTTGGCGACTTTGACCTGGGCTGCTTTGAGGGATTCCGTTAGGCGGTTCGCGCCATCTTTCATGCGGGCGAAGACGAGGACTTTTTTAAAGTCGGGCTGTTTGAGCAATTCCAGCAAGAGCGCACTTTTCAAATGGGCGGGCACTTCGTAAACGCACTGGGCGACGGTGTCCGCCGGGTTCGAGCGTTTGCCGATTTGGACCATTTTCGGTTGGTATTGGAACCGTCGGGCGAGCGACTCGACTTCTTTGGGAAAGGTCGCGGAAAGCATCAGGGTTTGCCGACGTTTTGGCAGGATCGCGGCGATTTTCTCGATGTCCGGGAGGAAACCCATGTGAAGCATGCGGTCCGCTTCATCGAGCACGAGCATTTCCAACGCGCTGAAATCGATTTGTTGGCGGCCGATTAGATCGAGCAAACGTCCGGGCGTGGCGACGATGATGTGGACGCCTTTGCGCAGCACTTTGATTTGTGCGTCTTCCTCGACGCCGCCGAAGATGGCGGCGACGCGGATCGGGAGGCTTTTACCGTAGGTCCGGATATTTTCCATGATCTGCACGGCGAGTTCGCGGGTGGGTGCGAGGATCAGCACTTTCAAGCGGCGCGCTTGGTCCGGGCGATGCGCCAACATGAGACGATGAAGGATCGGCAACACAAAGGCTGCGGTCTTGCCGGTGCCGGTCTGGGCGATGGCAATTAGGTCGTGCCCTTGCAGCACTTTAGGGATGGCGGCCGCCTGCACCGGTGTCGGGCGGGTGTAACCTGCTTTGTGAATGGCTCCGAGGATCCCTGGATCAAGTCCGAATTTGCTGAACGGCATGCGCGTATACTAGGCCGACCGGAGCGCAGTAGGCACGGATTAAAATTCTCGAATCTACCTGACAGTCTGGAGGCTCTCAGCCAGAAAACCGCGGCCAAATGAAATCTTGGCACAGCGGCCTCGAGAGCTACGCTCGTGGCCAGTGGCTGTGACTGTTTCAGTGGCCTCTGACAAAAGTAAATCCTCAGCATTCATGATTCCAATCTTTATGTTTGCTCGTGTGGCTGTGGTGATGACCGGCACACTCGTTTGGATGGGGCTTGGCGGTGCGGTTTCGCAGGCCGCGCCGCTGCGTATTGTGGTCGATTCGATTCACGCGCACAATGCCTTGCAGGAACCCGATGAAAGCCAGCGCTACTCATATCATAAAATTTACGGTTATCGTCGCGCTTTCGGATATTTGCGCAGCCGCGGCGTGGTCGTTGACCAGCTGACAACGGGCCGGATCGATGAGAAATCACTCTCGAACGCCGCGATGTTATTCATCAATCTCGTTTCGGCCGATCTGCCGCCGTTCTATCTATCGGAAATTGCAGCCATCAAGAAATACCTCAACTCCGGCGGCTCGCTGCTGGTGGTGGTCGATCACACCAACTGCTATTACCATGCCCACAAACTCGCGCCGCTTTTCGAAGAACTGGGACTGCGCGTTCACAGCGAAACAGCGGCCGACTGCGCTCCCGACACACTGGGCACTGGAAACGGCTGGGTTGCTATCACGCGGTTCGCCGAGCATCCGGTGACGCGAGACGTCAAGATCGCCGCATTTCAAACCGGCGGCACGGTGGACGATCGCTATGCCATTGCGCGTCTTTCTCCTCAGGGCTGGGGAGACAACTGGCAATGGCGGCCCTATGGTGTAACCGAGTGCGACAAGCCCGGCGCTCCGCCCGGATTTTTCGGTAATTGGCAACGAGATGCCGGTGAACGTAGCGGGGATCTTGGCGTGATTGCGGCGCATGCCGTCGGGCAGGGCCGCGTGTTGGTGGTCGGCGACCAGAACGTTTTTGGCGATCCATTCATCAACTATCTCGACAACTACAAGCTATGGCTCAACAGCGTTGGCTGGCTCACGGGCGCGGCCGATCTCGCAAAACACGGAGATTACACGGACTGGCTCAAAAACCGTATTTTGGCCTATGAAGAGCCGAAAAGGTCGGCCTTTGGCAACTCTGACAAGGAAGGCTACTACAACTTCTTTGTCGCGCTCGGGCGTAATTCGTGGGCTTTTGCATCTAACGATCTCGCTGGTGATGCGGATGCGTTGCTCTTCGCGCACGATGATTATGAGCTTCCGCAGAGCGCCCTCGACAAACTGCTGGAACACCTGCGCCACAAGCGCGACGTGGTGGTGCTTAATTCGGGAGTCGCCGCAGAAAATGGCCGGCCCGGCATGTTGCAGCAAGTGCAGCAAAAACTCGGCAATTCGATTCCGACCATCCGCCACATCAATGACGAGTTAGTTCGCAGTTACACCTGGCCGGATTGCGGCAAGTTCATGATGATCGATTCGCAGGCGTTGTACCAGAACGATTTTTGCCCCGTTCCGGAAAATAAGCTCACGACCGAGCAGCAAGCGGTCTTGGACGCGGCGTTTCAACTCTTGGGTGTCGGCCCGCATGCGGCAGACAGAAAACAGTGATTTTTCACGAACCCTTTTGGCTAAGAGGCTGTCTGAAAAATGGCAGGGACCGTCTCTCCGAGCGGTCCTGCGAATGAAAAGTGAACGCGGTCATCCATGAAAATGCTTAAAAATCATATCATGGCATATCGTTCACACCTCATTCTCGCGGACCGCTCGGAATGCATTGGCCGCGTAAGCGGCGCTACTAATCCGCGAAGCGCATACCGCATGGCCCAGGCAAAGACGGTCCCTGCCTATGGCAATATTCAGACAGGCTCTAAGAAATCATGTGAAAAAATTGCAAGCTGCACCATGGGTCTAACAGTTGGATTTCTAAAAATCAAAGAACCGCGAATTCTGAACTGATTTTTTGTTTGCCCGCCATAGTTTTCTTGGTCTTCGTGGTTTTAGCGAAGTAGGCAGCGTCGGCGGGACGTTTGGCTTTGAAACTCTTCCTTCCCCAGTCCGTCCTTTTACTTGGCAGGGGCGCCTTTAGCCTGTGTCGGCATGATCGGGGTATCCCAGCCGGCGAGGTCGGAGGGTTTGACTTTTTTCGCGTGGCCGCCGAAGGCGAAGGTGTTCGGCTGATAGGGGCCGACGAAGGAGATATTGAGGTCGGGCTTGATTTCCTTTTCCATGCCCGCAGCCCAGAGGATGCCGTTGATGAGGAGGCGGCGGTAATTGTCGTCCAGGATGTCCTCGGAGGCTCCTTGGGTGCTATGGAAAACGCGGTGCTTGCTGCCGTTTTTGGCCGCGTATTGGCGTGTCCAGGTCGAGGGCATCGGCGGCTTGGTCGTGTCCGGCGCGGCGGTGGGGTCCATCGAGACGAGCGGTTGGGAATTGGTGAGCACGGTGAAGTCGGGGCCGGGCTTTCCGACGTAGGCGCCGGCGTGGCAGAAGGAAACCTCACTCACTCCGGTTAGGATGACATTGTCGCGCTGATCCGGTAGGGTCTGGATGCGGGTTCCTTGCTTGTGGTTGGTTCCGTAGTGGCCGACCCAGGTGTTGCCGAGAACTTGGTGGCCGAAGCCGTTTTCGTAGCCGGCGACCTTCGACTTGAAGTCGTATTTCGCGTATTTTGAGTTGGCCGGAATCTTGAAGGCGTGAGACGCGGTGCGCAGTCCGACGATCGGGCCGCCACGCTCAAGGTAGGCTTCCACGTGGGCCATTTCGTCCTCGGGCAGATTGAGAAAGCGGGTGAAAATGACGAACAAGTCCGCCTTATCGAGAGCTTCGAGTCCGGAAACTTTTGACGAACCCGCCTCGATGAAGCCGTCCTTGTCCACCCCGAAGACTACGGTGCATTTGAAGCCATGATGCTTGGCAAGGATGCGCGCAAGGGCGGGGCAAGTTTCCTCACAGCGGTATTCGTGGTCGCTGGCAAGGAAGACGATGTGTTTGCCCAAGCCGGGGCCGGCATCGCCCTGATAGACGATGGAGGAAGCCTGGATAGGTGCGGTGGCGAATACGGAGGCGGCGAGCATGCGGAGAGCTTTCATGGTGGTTTTTTGGATAGGTTATTCCAGCGGGTGGTCTTTGAGTAGTTCCTCGGGTTTCCAGAAGATCGAGCGATCCTTGGTGGCGGCGCGGACTTTTTTCACTGTCTCCGGGAGGACCGGAGCGGCTTTGTTGCCCCACGAATTTCGAACGTAGGTCAGAACCGCCGCCATATCGGCGTCACCTAACAGCGACTCGAACGCTGTCATCGGCGGCACGCCTTTTTCAGGGTCATAAACCTTGCCGTTTACCTCGATCTTGCCATGGAGACCATGGAGGGCGATTTTGATGAGGCGCTCTTCGCTGCCGGTAACCCACGGGCTTTCGGCCAGCGGCGGAAAGGCAGGGTTCAGGCCTTTGCCGTCGGGTTGGTGGCAAGTCGCACAGTGGGCTTCCCGATGGTAAACTTGGCCGCCGGTTCTGTAAGCCTTGGCGGCTTCACCTGATAGATGTTTGGGCACATTGATCTTGATTTTCTCTTCGGTGTCCGCGATCTGGGTCTGCGTCGTGCCCTTCGTCGTCGGGTCGGCCGGGCCCCAGAATTGTTTCACCGTGGCGGCGGCGATCCTGGCATGCGGTTCGGGCGATTCCAGCAAGGCGGTGAGCAAGGCTTGGTCGCGCACGTTGTGCCGCTGGAACCACCACAGCGCCTCTAACAAGCAATGGGCGTCTGCGGCTTTCTTGGGATCGAATGGTTTCATCCACTCACGCAGTGCGGTCTGGACCTCGTTTGGGTTGCGCTCGTCCAGTTCGGTCCGGGCCCGTTCGCGCACGCCATCGACCGGGTGTTTGAGCACCTCGAGCAACGCGGCGATCGGTTGGCCGTCGATGGCGACCGCCGCCTGAAGCGGGCGGTCCTTGTGGATCATCCGATAGATCCGGCCGTGCTTCTTGTCGCGCTGGGGGTCGCGGATGTTGTGCTGCATGTGGCCGATGATGACGTTTTGCCAATCGGCGACGTAGAGCGCGCCGTCGGACCCAAACTCGGCGTCGGCGGGGCGGAAATTCTTGTCGTCGCTGCGGAAGAAATCGGGGGTTGGCTCGCCCCAGACTTCGCCCTGTTTGAAGGTTTGTTTGCCGGTGGAGTGGCCATCCCGCTTGAGGTCGTAGCGTTTGAGCCCGAGGTAGCCGATCGCATTGCAGATCAGGAATTGCTGTTGGAGTTCATCGGGAAAGTTCGTGCTGGAGATGATGGCGTTGGCGGGCACCGGTCTCACTTCCTTGTTCAGCAGGGGAAACATCTTGAAGCCGTTTCCATCGGGTCGCACCTGATAGGCCCGGCCACCGGTGCCGTCGGTAGCGAAGAGATAGCCCCAGCGGTCGAAAGTGGTGCCGTGGGGATTGGGGCCGTTGCCAGCGATGAACGAGATGGTGTGGCGTAGCGGGTCAAAGCGATACATGCCGGCGGCCGTGGTGGCCAGCGAGGGGCCCCACGGGTGCTCGTAGTTGTGCTGGAGGAAAATGCCGCTCTGCCAGTAGAGGCCGCCATCGGGGCCGATGATGAAATTGTTTGCCGCATGGTGGGTATCGGCCGATCCGGTGGCCTGGACGAGCACGATGCGGAGGTCCGCCTTGTCATCGCCGTCGGTGTCCTTGAGGAAAAGGATATCGGGCTGGGAAGCCACGATCACGCCGCCGCCCCAGAAGGCGAAGCCGAGAGGATTGTGGACCTTGGCGAACTCGATCGCCTTGTCCGCGACGCCGTCACGATTCTCGTCGGGCAGGATGAGCAGGCTGTCGGTCATTTCCTTGAGCGGTTCCCATTTCGGATAGGTGCTCCAGCAGGCGGCCCACAGGCGGCCCTTGGTATCGACCTGCATCTGCACCGGGTTGGCCAGCGCGGGGAACATCGCTTCGTCGGCGAAGAGGTTGACGGCAAAGCCTTCGGGCACGTGGATTTTGGCGAGGCTCTCTTTGCCGCACAAATAGGATGAGTCACCCTCTTTCGCTGCGCTGGAACTCTTGCTCCCGCCGCCGACGTTTGAGACCACTTCGAGCGGTTTGGGGACGTTCGAATCATCCACCTTGAGGTCCCGTCCTTGGGCCACGGCGTGGATTTTCGCGTCGCGGTTGGCGGTCATCACGTCGAGCATCGACAGTTCGTGGACGAGCACTACCTGGTTCGTCTGGCCGGCGACGAAGCGGAGTCCGGCACGGCTGCCCCAGATGTCGTTTTCGTCGGTGGCGCGGTAGCGGTTGTGCCAGTGCCAGTCCTTGTCGAGGACCGCTTGGCGAAGCGGCTCCATGGCGGGCGATGAGGCAACGGATTTCCCGGTAATGGCCGCAGCGATCACCTCGCCGAGCAGGCGATTGCCTTCGGGCAGTGGGTGTACGCCGTTGAGGGTGAGCGGTGTCTTCGCCTTCGCGTAGAGGGTTTGTGAGGAGGTGAAGAGATCGACGAATGCGGTGCCCTTTTCGTCTGCGACCTGCTTGATGGCGTTGGTATAAAGGGCGAGGTTGGTGTTGTTTGCCTTGCCGTCGGGCAGGAGCGGGTCGCCGAGGTTCTCGTGGGCGATGGGAGAGAACAGGATGATGCGCGGGGGCGATTCGCCGTTGAACTTCGCGCTGCGGTATTTATCGACCATGGCGCTCAGGTCGTTCTTGAACTGCGGGAGCTTTGCCTCGCCGCCGTATGACTCGTTATAGCCGAAAAAGACGAAGATGGCGTCCGCCTTGCATTGGGCTAGATAGTCCTCGGGCGATGGGACTCCCTTGCTGCGGGGGCGGGAGGTCACTGTGTCGCCGGCGACCGCGAGGTTGCGGAATGAGAGGTTTTTGCCTGCCATTTGGCTTTGAATCAGCGTCTCCATCCAGCCGTCGTGCTGCATGCGGTCCGCCAGGCCGTTGCCGATGAGGCACACCACATCGTCCTTCTGGAGAGGCAATTGCGCTGAGGCGGTGAGTGGTGTCGCAAGGGCAAGCACAAGACCCATTCGACGGAAATTCGGTAGGCAGAAGCGGGGGCGGCAATTCATGGAGCGTTGAAACGTGGATGAGTGGGTGGGTGTTACAAAAAAATGCAGGGTTTTCGATTTATTAAAACCTGCTTCGCGAAGCCTCAGCTCGAGCTTCACCGCTAAAAGCAAATTTCTAGCTTCAATCGGGCGGATTTTGTAGCGCGGAAACCCGGCGGTGAAGATGCGAAAGAGTTGCTTGATTCCCGTGCTTCACCATATCGGAGCTTGTTAACGAGCTCCGAACCGGATAGGTGCCAATCATGCATATCAGCAGAAATGTCGTGATGGTGGGCTTGATGCTCGCGTGTTTTGGAGTCCCTCTTCTTGCCCAGACTCCGGAAGTCATTCCCCCGGCCTTCGAGAATCCAGCGGAAGAAGCAGGGCAGACCGGGGAAAATGAAGATGATTCGGGCCAAGACGCCTTTGACGCGAGTGCCCCGAAGCAGGTGCAAGTCCAGGTGGAGTTTGTGGAAATATCCCACGAAGCGCTGACCAAGCTCCTGTTCATGGCCAAGCCCGGCAGTGCCAACGCCGGTAAGCTCCGTCAACAAGTCCAGGATATGGTCGCCAAAAACGAGGCGAGGGTGCTAGAAACCCAGATTGCTTGTGCCAGAAGCGGGCAAAAGGCGTCTGCCGAGTCGATTTCTGAAACCATCTATCCGACAGAGTATACGCCACCTGTCTTGGCTAGCGCGGAGTCGGGAAAAAACAACACTGGGGTAACCATCGTTCACGGCAATCCAACCGCATTTGAAACCCGCAATGTTGGCAGCAAGCTTGAAATCGAACCGACCATAGGAGCGGACGACGTCAACATCGATATCCGCTTCGTTCCTGAACTTGTTTGGAATAGCGGCAACACCACATGGATGGAACACAAGGACGAGAAGGGCAATGTTTCCAAGATCGAAACGCCAAACTTCTACACCCTACGCCTCAATACCGCGCTCGTCTGCAAAGACGGCCAATACACGTTCGCGGGCGTTCTTTCCCCGAAGGACTCCAAGGGGGGCATCGACATGACCCGCAAGGTAATGATCTTTATTAAATGTGACATCCTCACCGTAAGATGAAAACTCCGAATTTTCTGCTAGTTTTTGGATTTCTTGCGGGTTTTTCGCAAGCCGGGATCGTCACCCTGCCGCACCCCGACGAAAAACTGCCGGCGGAGTCCACAGTCGTCTGGTCACCCTTGTTTCAAGCCACATGGGACACGAT
>CAYRLT010000077.1:0-12737 GCA_964425095.1 uncultured Luteolibacter sp. | reverse complement strand
TCACTCACCCGTAATGCCCCTGGGCCCGCATTCTTGAAGCTGACGAATTCACGAATAATTGACGACCCGGGATAGACGATGTAGCTTTTTGTCGCTTCCAGATCCCCCCTGCGTAGAGTGAGGTCGAGGTGGATTTCCCCTTGAGCCAGCGGTAGAGGAACTTGTGTTCGCAGAAGATGACCGGATCATCGAGCGCGACGGCGTCGATGAGCATGTGATAGGCGTCTGAAACTGATGCGGGTGTTAGAACGACGAGACCGGGGTATTGGGCATAGATGCCTTCCATACTTTGGCTATGGAACGGGCCTGAGCCGGGAGTGCCGCCGGAGGGCAGGCGAATCGTGATCGGGATCGGCATCCCGGTTCGATAGAAGTGGGTGGCGGCTTGATTGACGATCTGGTTGAAGGCGATCGACGAGAAATCAGCGAACTGCATTTCCACGATCGGGCGCATGCCTTCGATGGCAGCGCCGACGGCGAGTCCGATCATCGCGTCTTCGGAGATCGGGCAATCGAACACGCGATTAGGAAATTTTTCCGCGAGGCCCTTGGTGGCTTTGAAGGCACCGCCGAAGGTGGCGATGTCTTGGCCGTAGAGGAACACGCGCGGGTCTTCGCGCAGGAGGGTTTCCTGTGCTTCGCGGATGGCATCGATATAAGTCACGCTCACGGGGAAACGGGCTGGGCAGTGGGTTGGCTGGCGGGCAGGGGGAAGCGCGTGGCGAGGGCGGTCCAGTCCTCATGATAGGGATCGGGTGGGGCTTCCTGCTGGGCTTGGGCGACGGCGCGCTGGACTTCGTCGGAAAACTCGTTTTCCCAGGAGGGAATTTCGTCGGCGGTGGCGTGGCCGTTTTCCAGCAACTGCCGGATGGCGACCTCGATGCAATCCCGTCCGTAGTGGTCCTTGCGGATTCCATCGGGCACGTAGGATCCGTCATCATGTTCGCCGTGGCCGGAGAGGCGCAACAAGCGGGCGACGACCATTTGCGGTCCTTGTCCGGCGCGGGCGCGGCGCACGGCTTCGCCGATGACCGAGACGCAGGCTAACAAATCCGTGCCGTCCACGGAAAATCCGCCGATGCCATAGCCGCGGGCTTTTTCGACGAGATCCGCGCAAACGAATTGCCGTGAATTTGGAGTGGAGTAAGCGAACTGGTTGTTGCCGATGACGACCACGAGCGGCAATTTTTCGACGGCGGCGAGGTTGAGTCCTTCGTGGAAAGCGCCGGTCGAGGATGCGCCATCGCCGATGCAGGTGGCACCCACGCGGCCTTCGAGCGTGCCTTGCAAGCGTTTGGCAAACAGCATGCCTGCGACGACTGGGACTTGCGCGCCGAGGTGGGAAATCATTGCGGGCATGCCCATTTCCGGGCGTCCGCGGTGGATATTGCCATCGCGTCCACGCATCGGGCCTTGGGCGGAGCCGAGGTAGGTGCGGGTGCAGTCGAGCAGCGATTCGCCAAAAGCCGTGCGGCCGGCTTGATCGCGGATTAGTGGGGCGAAGAAATCTTTGCCTTGGATGAGCGAGGTGCCGAGCGTGGCGCTGACCGCCTCCTGGCCGCGCCCGAGATAGACGCCGCCGACGATTTTCCCCGCCTTGTAGAGGCTGGAGAGCTTGTTTTCCAGAATCCTGGCACGGAGCATCGAATGGAAGACCGATCGCAGGAAATCGCGGTTCGTCACCACTCCATCGGTGTTTGTTTGCATGTCCAATTGGGGCACGGCGGAGGATTAAAGACGGCCCGATGCAAACCTGCAACCGGATTCCCGCATGAGCTCAATCGCCGCGTTGGTTCCAAGCCACCAAGTCTTTGTAAGCGAGTCCCTTGCCGCCAAAAAGATCCAGCGCACTGCCCACTGTGACGTCCACATTTCCGCGTCCGGCGCTCTCGACGAGCCGCAAGTCGGCCATCGTCGCCGCGCCGCCGGCGTAGGTGACCGGGATTTCGCCCCAATTTCCTAGTAGCGAAACGAGTTCCGCATCGATCCCGCCGCAGAGGCCTTCGACATCGGCGGCGTGGATGAGAAATTCGGCGCAATGCGGGGCGAGGCGGTCCAGCGTGGCGGCGGTGACGTCAAGATTGGTGAGGGTTTGCCAACGGTTCATGGCCACTGTCCAGCCGTTGGGCGTGCGGCGGCAGGAGAGGTCGATGACGAGTTTCTCAGCGCCGATGGCTTTCACCAGCGCGTCGAGTGCAGGTTCGAGAAATAGTCCGTCGGTATTAAACAAGGCGGAGGTCACGATCACGTGGCTGGCTCCGGCATCGAGCCAATCCTTGGCATTCGAGGCGGAAATCCCGCCGCCGATTTGGAGGCCGCCGGGCCATGCGGCGAGTGCCTCACGGGCGGCTGGGTCATTGCCCGGACCGAGTTGGATGACGTGACCGCCGGTGAGCATATCCGCCCGAAATGTTTCAGCGAACCAGGTGGGTGCTTTGTCGGAAACAAAGTTTTCCACCGGCCCAGCGCCGTCATCGCGCAAACTGCCGCCGACGATTTGTTTCACCATTCCTTGGTGGAGGTCGATGCACGGGCGGAAGCGAGTCATGGCGAGAGGATGGATGGCGGAAGCGGGCGAGCCAAGCGGAATGGTGGGACTCAAGGCGTGTTGGCGTCTCGCCAACAGTCATAGCTAGACAAGGAGAGTGGGTGAGATGCCCACACTCCTTGATTTTACGCGTGACCCGCCGCTATGGGAAAGGCATTTTCACCGCACCAATCAATACGACCCCATGGTAGACTTCGACGCTTTCGAACAAAAGATGACCGCCGCCGGAATGGGCGATGCCGCGATCCGCGCGTTCCGCCGGAATTATGAGGCACTCCTCCGTCAGGAAACCGGGATGATTCCCGAGGAAACGATTGAGCCGGCGCAGCATCTGGTATCGCTCGAAAGCATCGACGTTCATCCTGCGGATGCGGCGCTGATTTCGCAAGCGGTGGTCATCAAGCTCAACGGCGGCCTCGGCACCGGTATGGGCTTGCAGGGGCCGAAAAGCCTGCTCTCCGTGCGCGAGGGCGTGAATTTCCTCGATCTGATGGTGCGCCAAATCCTCGACCTCCGGAAGTCCAGCGGCGCGCCCGTTAGATTGCTTCTGATGAACAGCTTCAGCACCAGCGGTGACACGCTCGGTCATCTTGAGCGCTATCGCGCCGAGGGGCTTGCCGATTCCTTTGAGGTCGAGTTGATGCAAAACCAGATACCGAAAATCGACGCTTTCACGCTGGATCCAGTGAGTTGGCCGCTTGATCCCGATCTCGAATGGTGTCCGCCCGGCCATGGCGATCTCTATCCGGCGCTGGTCGGCAGCGGATGGCTCGACCGCCTGCTCGCCGAGGGCGTGAAATACGCATTCGTTTCCAACTCCGACAACCTCGGTGCCATTCTCGATCCGGTGATTCTCCGCTATTTTGCAGACTCCGGGGCACCGTTTCTGATGGAAGTCACTCGTCGTACGGCGGCCGACCGCAAGGGTGGTCATCTCGCCAAGCGCAAGTCCGACGGCCGCCTGCTGCTCCGCGAAGTCGCCCAATGCCCTGAGAGCGATATCGATGCATTTCAAGACATCGATCGCCATCAGTATTTCAATACTAACAGTCTGTGGCTGCGTTTGGATCGGCTCAAAGAGCAACTCGCCGCCGATGCCGGCGTGCTGCCATTGCCGATGATTCGGAACAACAAAACCGTCGATCCGCGCGCCAAGGATTCCAAGCACGTCATCCAGCTTGAAACCGCGATGGGTGCCGCCATCGAGTGCTTTGAAGGCTCTGCCGCGATCGACGTCCCGCGCAGTCGTTTCGCGCCGGTAAAAACGACCGGCGATCTGCTCGCCCTGAGGTCCGATGCCTACGAAGTGCTCGAAAACGGCCAAGTCCGCCTCCATATCTCGCGCCAGGGTAGGCCCCCCGTCATCCAGCTTTCGGACGAATACAAGCTCGTCGATTCGATCGAAACCCTTGGCGTGCCGAGCTTGATCGATTGCGCATCGCTCAAAGTCAGCGGCCCGGTCCACTTCGGCCCTGGTGTGATCATTCAAGGCGACGTCGAAGTGAGCCATTTGGGCCCGGAAACCAAAACCGTGCCGGCTGGAACTTACCGCGATCAGGTGCTGTGAGCGTTTCCTCCATAAAAACGGAGGAAATGATGCTGGGATGGTCTATCGAAATTTTTTCACCGTCGGGTCTTGCCAATCGCGGGGGATACCACTAAAGACCGCGCCCATGTCGAGCATTGGTTCCTTTTCCTTCCCCACGAGCGGCTTTGATGCCGTGATTTTCGATTGTGACGGGACTTTGGTTGATTCCATGCCCGCACATTTTGAGGCATGGTGTGAAGCACTCGCCATTTACGGTGCGGGGGGGATTTTCAAAGAGGATGTATTCTTCGCCATGGGCGGGCGTCCGACACATGACATCGTGGTTGAAATCAACGACGAATACGATCTTCACTTGGATCCTGTGGCGGTGGCTTTCGCCAAACGCGAGGCATTTCTCAAGCGTCTACACACCATCAAACTGATCGATGAAGTGGCCGTTTTCGCCGAATCCCTGCGTGGTAAAGTCCCGATGGCGATCGCAAGCGGCGGCTCGCGCATGGTGGTTGAAAAAACCCTGCATGTGGTCGGGGTTTCCGACTGGTTTGACGAGGTCGTGACGTCGGATGACGTTGCCGATGGCAAACCCGCGCCGGATGTGTTCCTCAAAGCCGCCCAATTGTTGGGAGTGTTGCCCGCGAGGTGCTTGGTGCTTGAAGACGCACCTGCCGGAATCCTGGCTGCACAACGCGCGGGCATGCAAGTGGTGGCCGTGCCGTCGCCTTTGCTTTCTGTTGGCTGATTTTTGTTGTTGCAAATCAGTCTCAATTGGAGGAGTTTCCTGCAGATGCCAACTGCGTTAGCCAGTGATTTGAAAATCGACAGTGCCATGACCTTGAATCAGGTTGGGGTCGGTTGTGATGTCACGATTCGTATTTTGAATGGTCCTGGATGCGATCGGCTGCGGGATCTTGGGTTTTGCGAGCAATTGCAGGTCCGCAAGTTGGCGGGCGGGCGGAACTTGATCTGTTCCGTGTGCGGGACTCGGATGGCCATCAGCCGCGAACTAGCCGAACAAGTCTTGGTGGCTCCCGTGGGGTGATCCTTGCCGTGGCCATGGATGATGCACTCTCAACCATCGCGCTGATTGGGAATCCGAACGCCGGTAAAACCACGCTTTTCAATGCTCTGACCGGAGCAAATCAGAAGGTCGGGAACTATTCGGGCGTCACCGTGGCGCTTAAATCCGGTGAAACCTTCACGCCGCACGGGAAAAAACTCCGGGTGCTCGATTTGCCAGGATGTTATTCGCTGAGAGCACCCTCGCCGGATGAAAAAGTCGCAGTCGATGCGCTGAAGGGCGAATTGCCCGGTTTCGCAAAACCAGATCTCGTAGTCTGCGTGCTCGATGCCTCGAATTTGGAGCGTCACCTCCAACTCGCATTGCAAGTCATTGAATTGCAGATACCGACCGTGATCGCGCTGAACATGGTGGACATGGCGGAGAAATCCGGATTGCGCCTAGATCCGGCAAAACTTTCCGAGGAGCTCGGCGTGCCGGTGGTTCCGATGCAAGCCAGTGCGGGGAAGGGGATCATCGAGTTGAAACAGGCGCTGCGTTTCCCGTTTCCTACTGCGCCTGATGTGCGGTGGGCCACCGAATCCGATGATTTGGAACATAGTCGTCGCGAATTCATTCGAAATCTCTGCGAACTCGTGGCCCGTCGGCCAGACGCGCATCAACTGACGGTCTCGGACAAGCTCGATGGCTGGTTGCTGCACCCGGTGATCGGGTGGGTGACGTTTTTATCGGTGATGTTTGCGGTTTTCTGGGGTATTTTCTCCTTCGCCCAGATTCCGATGGCTTGGATCGAATCCGGTCAAGGCGTGTTTGCCGATTGGGTGGCCTCGTTGTTGCCGGAGGGCGATTTGAATTCGTTGTTAGTCGATGGAGTGATCGGCGGGGTGGGTGGAGTTTTGGTTTTTCTGCCGCAGATTCTGTTGCTGTTTTTTTTCATCGGTTTGTTGGAAAGCTCCGGTTACATGGCGCGGGCTGCGTTTCTGATGGATGGCGTGATGTCCAAGGCCGGGCTCAGTGGTAAGGCGTTTTTACCACTTTTCAGCTCCTATGCCTGCGCGATTCCCGGCGTGATGGCTACCCGCACGATTGATTCCGCGAAGGAGCGGTTAGTCACGATTTTCATCGCACCGTGGATGAGTTGTTCCGCCCGTTTGCCAGTCTATTTTCTGATTGTCCCGCTCTTGCTTCACGAAAATGAGGGCTCATGGAAACAGGCACTTGTGCTGTTCGGTATCTACACGCTAGGCACACTCAGTGCTTTCGTGGTCGCTCGCGTCCTGCGCGGGAAGCTTGGCCCGGACACCAGTAAGACCCATTTCTTGCTCGAACTTCCGCCCTACCGCGGGCCTCAGTGGAGTTATATTTTCCGCCATGTTCTCGAACGCGCATGGTCCTTTGTCGCCAAGGCGGGGACGATTATTCTCGGTCTATCCATTTTGCTCTGGGCGCTCAGCACTTATCCGAAATCCGATGATGAGGCGGTGGACGCGCTGTCTTACAGCGCCATGGGCCGGATCGGCGCGGTGATCGAACCAGTGGTCAAACCGCTTGGATTTGATGGCCGGATCGGCACGGCCATTCTCACGTCGTTCGCCGCCCGTGAGGTGTTCAACTCATCGTTGGCGGTGATTTTCCGGGTTGAAGAGGCAGAGGATGATGAAAAAACCCGCAGCAAACTGCGCGACCGGATCTCCTCCGCGACTTGGCCGGACGGCAGGTTGTTGTTCACGCCGTTGACCTTGGTGTCGGTGTTGGTGTTTTTCATCTATGCACTTCAATGCCTGCCCACATCCGCGGTAGTTGCGAGGGAATCGGGTTCTTTGAAATGGGCACTCGGGCAGTTTGCGTTCATGACGGGCTTCGCGTATATTGCCTCGCTGCTGGTTTTTCAAATCGGCAGATTACTGGGGTTTTAATATGGATTGGCAAACGATCATCGCCGCCGGCATCGTGATTCTCACATTGGTGTTTTTTCTAGCGAGATTTGTGCGTCCGAAAAAAAAGGGTGGATGTGGGCACAGTTGCGGCTGCGGGAAATCCTCAAGGAGCGGCGAACTCTGATTCGCCCTGACCATGAGGAGATAATGGGAAGCGCTTCGCTCACTTCATTGGCCCGATCATGGGCATCGGCGGACGGATTCCGCCGCTCCTTGTGGAGAGCTTCGCGCGGTTCATCGGCACGACACTCATCGAGCGACAAAGCGCGATATTTGCGGGACGCTTACTTTTGGCATTTTGGGCACCAATAGGTCGAACGCTGGCCGATGACGGCGTGGCGGATGGGCGTGCCGCAGATGCGGCAGGATTGGCCTTTGCGATCGTAAACGAACAAGCGCTGTTTGAAATAGCCGGGTTCGCCATCGGAATGCAGGAAGTCGCGCAGGGTGGTGCCGCCTTCCGCAATCGAATCGCTGAGGACGGCGCGGATGGCGGTCACGAGTTTGGCGAGGCGTGGCTTGGTGAGTTTTTTAGCCGGGGTGCGTGGGAGGATTCCCGCACGGAACAAGGCTTCGGAGGCGTAGATATTTCCCACGCCGACCACCACTTTGGCATCCATGATGACGAGTTTGATTGCTGCGGATCGATTCATGCACGCGGCTTGCAGATGCGCTGCCGTGAAGTGTGCTTCAAGCGGTTCGGGGCCGAGGCTATTGAGGAGTGGATGCGCCATTGGGTCGCCTGTTAGGCGCAGCACCAGTCCGAAGCGCCGCGGATCGTGGAAACGGAGTTGTTTGCCATTCGCCAACGTGATTCCGACATGATCGTGCGTTTTCCAGGGATCGGCCGGTGAAATCACCCGCAGGCTGCCGGACATGCCGAGGTGGACGAGAATCGTGCTGCGGTCATCGATGGTTAACAGAAGGTACTTTGAACGCCTTGAAACAGCGGTGATGCGTCGGCCTTCGATGGCGGAGAGGTCGTCGGAAATCGGCTGGCGCAGATCGCGGCGCCGGACGATCACCTCGCTGATTTTTACGCCGCGCACATGCGGTTCGATGCCGCGGCGGGTGGTTTCGACTTCGGGGAGTTCGGGCATGGATTTATTGGAAAACGAAAAGGCATGCGGCGAGGACGTGGCAGATGCTGCCGGTGAGGACAAACAGGTGCCAGATGGCGTGGTTGTAGGGGAGTCGATGCCAGGCGAAAAAGATTACGCCGAGCGTGTAGGCGAGTCCGCCGGCGACCAGCCAGACGAGACCTGTAGTGGGCAGTGACATAAACAAGGGGCGGACCGCAAGGACGATCAGCCAGCCCATGAGCAGGTAGAGCGCGGTGGAAAACCAGTGGTCTTTTTTGCCTTTCAGAAGAGTTTTCATAAGCACTCCGCCGATGGCCATCGCCCAGACGGCAGCAAATAATGACCAACCCCAGGGGCCTTTCAAGGTGATCAGCGTGAAGGGCGTGTAGGAGCCAGCGATGAGTAGATAGATGCAAATGTGATCGAGCGTCTGGAAGCGGGATTTCCAGCGGGGCGTGGTTGCAATGTGATAGAGCGTGGATGAGGTGTATAACACTACGAGCGACATGCCGAATACGGCGGCGGAGAGGGTTTCGAGGAGATTTCCGAAGGAGAGCACCAGCATGACGGCCAGCGCGGCGAGGCTGAAGAGGATGCCTGCGGCGTGGGTGACGAGGCTAGCGATCTCTTCGCGGTGGGTGTCACACAAGTGCGATCGGTCTGGGGCTTCGGTTTCCATCGTTGGTGGCATTTCCATCGCTCCGGAGTGTCCGTTTGTCCAGCAGGCGGTTTTTGTTCTTTGCTCAATCGCACTTTCCCGGGAAGATTGCCTTGATGGATATGAGCTGGGATAGTTTGGCAGTGGTTGTGACGGGCATTTCGCCGTTGTTTGCCTTGTTGACGCTTGTTTTGGTGTTTGCGGTGCTGGTTTCGCTGGTATTGGTGCGGTTCAAGCAGAGTTTGCTGGTGGGTTACCTGCTGAGCGGCGTGTTGATCAGCAATGTGGGATTGTTGTGGCTGACCGGCATGGATCGTGGCGATCCGGTGATTCACAATCTGGCGGAAATCGGGGTGGTGTTGTTGATGTTTACGCTGGGCATTGAGTTTTCGCTCAGCGAACTCAAGCATCTGTGGCGCACGGCATTGGTGGGGGGCGGATTGCAGGTGGGCATCACGGCCGCGGTCACGGGTTTGGCGGCTTCGGCCTTCGGGTTTCAGTTGGTGGATAGCATCGTGCTGGGGATCGCGGTGGCGCTGAGTTCGACGGCGGTTGCCATGAAATCGTTTCAGGACCACGGCCAGCAGAACAATCCTGGGGCGCGGGCGAGTTTGGGAATTGCTTTGTTTCAGGATGTTTTGGTGATTTTGGTGTTCCTTCTTCTACCCGCTCTCTATCATCATGGAGACGACGCGATTGGTTGGAAAGTCGGCGCATCGATGCTCAAGGGTATCGCGTTTCTCGGTGGTGCATGGTTACTCGGGCGCTATGGCTTGACTCCCTTGTTGCATGCCGTCGCCAAAACGCGGAGCCGCGAGTTGTTTACTCTTACCGTGGTCGGACTATGCGCGGGGGTTGCCTTTGCGGGTGGCGCGTTGGATTTGTCACTGGCACTGGGGGCTTTCGCGGCGGGCCTGGTGGTCAGCGAGTCGATTTACAGCCACCGGATTTTGTCGGACATTTTGCCGTTCAAGGATTTATTTTTGGCGATTTTTTTCGTTTCGGTGGGATTGCTGATTGATGTGTCCGCAGTGGTTGCGGAGTGGCAAAAAGTTTTGTTAGGTAGTGCGTTATTGTTGGTGTGCAAGGCGGCGGTGGTTTTCGGGGTGCTCAAGTATATGAAATTGCCGGGGCGTTCGGCGATGTTGGCGGCGGGGAGTTTGGCGAGCACGGGTGAGTTTTCATTGGTGCTCATGGGTGAGGCGGGTGGATACCGGCCATTCGATCAGGCGACCGAGCAAATGCTGCTGATTTGCACCGCTGTGACGATGGCTGCGGTGCCGTCGATGATGCGGGCATCGAGTCCGTTTGCGAAATGGCTGGAACGGAAGGGGATTTTGAAAGCGCATCAATCAGCGCCGCATTCGTTGACATCGAGCAAGGCACTCAAGCAAATCAGCGATCATGCGATCATTTGCGGTTATGGCCCGGTGGGGCGTGCGCTGAATGATGCGCTGAAACGTTGTGGGGTGGACACGCTCGTGCTCGAGTTGAACTCGGAAACAGTGCTTGCATTGAAGCGCGAGGGCCAAGCGGTGTTGTTTGCGGATGCGACCCATCCGGAGGCGTTGGACCTTGCTGGCATCTCGCGTGCGCGCCTGGTGGCGTTCACGTTTCCTGCGGTGGTATCGACCTGTGCCGCCGTGCCCCTCGTCCGCGAGAGAAACCCTGGGATCTGCATCTTCGGTCGCGCCAAATATCCAGGCGAGGTGGAGAAACTCCGTGAACTCGGCGTGCAGGTGATTCATGACGAACACGAGAGCGCAGTGGCGATGGTGCGGGTCGCGATTGCCACTTATGATCGCCCGGACATCGATCCCGAACAAGTCGTCCGCGAAGCGCTCAACGGTGAGGCTTGATCTTTTTTATTCGGTTTTCGTGAAGCCCCGCAGTAGAACCCGCGCATGGCACTGCTTTTAGCGATCGAATCCTCCTGCGATGAAACTGCAGTGGCGATCGTGCGTGGTGAAGCTGGAGGTGCGGCGGAGGTGCTGGCGTCCGAGGTTTCCTCGCAAATCGAACTCCACCGTGAGCACGGCGGGGTGGTTCCCGAACTGGCGTCCCGCAACCATTCGCTGCGACTGCGCGGGTTGGTGGAAAAGGCCATCTCAGATGCCGGGGTGACCATGCCGGAAATCGATGCCTTCGCAGCCACCACCGGCCCCGGCCTGGCCTCATCGCTGCTGATCGGCAGCACGGCGGCCAAAGGCATGGCTTGCGCGGCGGAACGACCGTTTCTCGCCATCAATCACCTCGAAGGTCACTTGCTCTCGCCATTTCTCGAGCGCACTGCCGTGCCGCCTCATTTGGCGTTGATCGTCTCCGGCGGGCACACGCTGCTGTTGGATGTCGAGGGACCGGGGCGCTATCGCAAACTCGGCGGCACTCGTGATGATGCCGCCGGCGAGGCTTTCGATAAGGTGGGTAAAATGTTAGGTTTGCCATATCCCGGTGGCCCGGAAATCGAGAAAACCGCTCGCGGAGGGAATCCGCAAGCCTATGATTTTCCGCGCTCGATGTTGCACGATCCACATCTGGATTTTTCGTTTTCAGGTTTGAAAACCGCCGTGCTTTATACGCTTCAGAAGGCGGAAGGAAAAGTTTCCATTGCTGATCTATCCGCATCTTTCCAGCAGGCGGTGATCGAAATATTGGTCGGTAAGACTCTGCGTGCTGCGCGTGAATCCGGGCGACAGATTATCGCCCTGTCAGGCGGAGTCAGTTTGAATCAAGCGCTGCGTTGTGCGTTTCAGGAGGCCTGCGCTAAGTCTGGACACGAACTTGTCACCGCATCGCCGGATTTCTGCACGGACAATGCGGCGATGATCGCCTTCGCCGCCCTGCTCCGGCATCTAGCTGGCGAATGCTCACCCCTCGGTGAGGATATTCATCCGAATTTACCGCTGGTGTAGGGAGGCACCCCGTGTTGGGGATTCAGATTCCGAGTGTAACGTAGATGGCTTGATCGCGAACTTCGAATCTTTTGAGCAGTAGCTTTGCTGCTGCCATATTTGCGTCCTTTGCTTCAATCCGGCAAATCGGATTCAGCTCAATAAATTCTTTGGCGGCCGCGCAAATTTTTATCTGTAAAAGTTTTCAGGACGGATTTTTCGTTTGGGAATAAACCAGCCAAGCGCCTGCGACGCTTGATCTGGCGATTGAGATTCTCACACATCATAGGCCTGAGCATTCTGCTGGAGATGGAACTGGCAGCGCTGCCAGGGAGTGGCGTTGAAGGTGGCTCTCAGGGCGGCTTTGAGACCCTCGTGGCATCAGAGGTGACCATGAGGTTGAGCGTACCGCTGCCGCGGTTGCCGGTGTAGTGAAGCGGGCAATCGCGCAGGAATTTCTCCCACCGTCCGCCGGCTTGCAGGAACTGGAAGAAGAAGATCAACTTGCCTGGTGCTAGGAATTTGCTTTTTGGGGTGAAGGCCGTTGAAAGAGTTGGTGGCCGTACCGGAGGCGGGGAAAAAAGGGGGGGGTAGCCTGTGGCGGAGACCATCAGGGAGAGGAATGGAATGACGCACAGGGAAAGGGAAACCGGATTCATGCCACGCAGTCTGCCTTAAAAGGGAAAAGGGCAACGACGAATGGCGGATCTGTTTTCGCTGGTACGGTTTTTATTTTAAAAAAATGAAAACTATAGTAAAGATCGCAATCAGCACAAGAAGGTTGACGATAACCAGGATGGTATTAAAAAAGACGTTGTTTAGCCCATTACCAGGCAATTGATGGCTTGGCTTCATTTGTTCACTATGATCTTGGTGGTGACTCGGATTACTCCACCAGTTAAGGCGATGGAAGCGGCGTCGGGACCAGAGGTTTTTTGAGGCGCTCCTGAACTTTTAGTGGGTAAGTGCACGTCGGTTTTCAATGGTTAAACCACCAGCGATCCAATACGCCATCGCTTGGAAATTTCTAAAGGTGCGATAACCTCTAGCCCTG